>NZ_JAKMRK010000001.1:0-208382 GCF_025772045.1 Campylobacter sp. IFREMER_LSEM_CL1890
CTATTTTAGCAGATCATCTGATAATAAATATTCTATTTTGAAATTGTCTCTTGAATATATTTAAACACTTACTCTTCATTAGTCAGGCAGTATTTTTCTTTGTTAGAATTTAAATCCACAATATTCTTTCCTTGAAATTCACACTCTAAAAATTTTAATATATCACCTATTTAGCAAAAAATATCACTTTTTTACACATTTTTACAATAAAATAAAAAGTATGTGCAAAAGTATGTGCAAATGAAAAAATATTTCATTAAAGTATGAATACTTAATGGTTTTGATTAATAAATTATATGGCGACCTCGGGCACCATTTGCTTTAGTTTTAAACTTATACTAGCTAAAATATACCATTTACAAAAAAACTTCTATAAAAGGTTTATGTTGAATTACACATTGACAAAAAAAGATAAAATATTTTATTATGAATTAAATTTGAAAAATCAAAACTTTTTTGATACTTTTTTAAAAATAATGGAAAATAGTATTTTTAAAGTAGAAAAAATTCAAGAAAATAATTTTATCGTAAGTGGAGGTAAATTTACTTGGATTTATGAAAATGGTAAAAATATCATAATAACAGAATCTGCCTTTGAGATAATTGCAAATTTTATTCTAGATGATTTTTTTAATCTTTACCGCCAAACTCAAACAGATAATGAAACAACAAATGAAACCAAAGACGTAACCGAAGAAAACTATACACCTAAAATGCAAGATTTCATGGATCAATTTAGTTGTTTTAATATTCCTCAAACTTTAGATGCAAAATCTTTAAAAATCAATACACAAGATATGTTTGAATTTGCAAAACAAATGAATGCTATGAGAGATTATTATGAAGATGAATTTGAACAAAGTGGCAAAATGGATTCAGAGCAAAAAGCTTTAAAAAATTATCAAGAAAAAATTATACAAAAAGCCTTAAGAGATGTCTTAGATATCACTCAAGAAGAATTTGAAAAACTCTCTTTAAGTGATACAAAAAAAGCACAAGATTTTATCGATGATGCTTTGGAGATTGAACTTTTAAAATATACTGATATATTTATCAATCATAAATTAGATGATGATATTTTCACATGTATAATTAAACCTTTACTTGAAGAAGAAACAAAAAATCAAATAGGTTTTATACAATCTAAATCTTTTAATAACATCAATTCTAAAGAATATTTTTTCAATTTAATAAAAGCTGGTGCAAAAGTGACATTCAAGCAAGCTCAAAAAAGTATGATAATGCAAAATTTTTATTATTCTTTACAAGCACAGCTTTGCGAAATTTATAATCAAAATAATCAAAATTACAAATTAGAAGACGAAGAAATAAATAAATTTATAGAATCTTTACCTAACTATATAATTTTTAACAAAATAAACATAGCTTTGCAAATATCTCAAGTAACACAAGGAAAAGAGCGTATTAACCAACTTGATGATATTGAATGTTTATATGATGAGTGGCAAAAAGAAGAATGTATAGAACTTTTTATGTTAAATTATACCTATAGTCCTCCAAAACTTTTAGCTTATGAAAGAATTGATGCAAACTTAAATGATGAAGAGATAAAAAATAAAGAACAAGAACTCATAAGAGCGAAAAAATTTAATTTTAATGCCATAAAAGCTTACAAAATTAAAAAAAGAAATGATTTTTCTAAACAGATCTTAGAAGAGTTAGCTCCTTCACAAAAACACGAATATACTATAAATTTAAATTCTATTGAAGAAAAATACATAAAAGAAATTTTAAATTTAGATGAAAATGTAAATATTACAAATTTTCACATAAATACTATCAATTCTTTATTTAATAAAATTATCCGAAAACTTTGTGGTAATTTTTTAGCATTAGATGATGTTTTAGAACAAAGCAAAATACACGATTTAATTCACAATGATTTTATCGAAATTTTAATGCAAAAAAGTGTTAGTAAAAAAACTTTGAAAAATATAAATATTTGTGTTTTTGAACCTATTTTTAGTACTAAAGAATACGATTTTTATTGTAATTTAGAAGATGAACAAAAACAAAATTTTGCCTTAAAAATAGATCAAAATTTTTTCAAGACTTTATTAAAATGTGGAGTAAGTATCACTCAAAAACACCTAAAAAAACTACAAACCTTGAAAGAATTTTATACCTTAATGCATAAATTAAATCTTGAAAATTTTAATCAAAATTTAAATTATTACGAAAATCAAATATACTACACAAAAGACCATATCAAAATTCAATTAAAAAATTTAAATAAAATCACAAATTTTCAAGAATTTTTAAATAAAAATACAAATTTTATAGCTTTAAATCAAATTTTAGATATTTTAAGTCAAATAAAAGATTTATCTTCGTATGAAAAAGAAGAATTTTTACAAAATTATGATTTTAAAGATTGGCAGCATACTGATGGTGAAATTTTTGTATATGATAGACAATACATTAATGAAAACTCCATAGGTTTTTTAAAAGCAAATAAAGAATTTCAAGAACCAAAAATACGCTTACTAGGTTTTACACAAATTAAACCAAACAATAGCATAGAAAGTCAAGCAGAAGAAATATTTGATTATTTAATGCTAGGAGAATCTCTTTTTGATTTAGATAATATATTAAATTTCTTAAATATCATTAAACACAAAGAATATTGCTATGCCTTAAAAGCTAATATAACCTATGGATTAACATACAGACGAATGATAAATTTAAAAGAATTAGCAAATTATCTAAAAACAGAAGAAATTAAAAATATTATATTTATCCAAAATGACGATGAGTGCTTTAACTCCTTAAGTAAAGCTTTGAAAATATTAAATTTAAAAGCAAATTTTGATTTTAAATTAGATTTAGATAATAATTTGCAAATTTTCATACTAGAAAATGAAGAGAATAAAAATTTAAAATCAGCTATTATGTTTGGAGATACCACAGAGGAAGAATATATTTTAGATTTTATAGAAAAAGAGCAGTTTAACCAAAACTCTCTTCCTTTACTTTTTGATTTAAATTTTAGACAAAATGGCAATGGAGGAATAGCTTTAAATTCTATTTTTTATCAAGGTTGTTGCTATTTGGAAGACAACTATACTAAAGTTGATAAATACATAGGTAGTTTTGATTTTTTTCAATGTAATTGTTTTTTAAAATATTTTAAAAATGATTTAAAAAAGATCATTATATCCTATATAGATAGAAGCGAAGAAGAGGATTTTAACATTGACGAAAATATAGAATTTAAATCTAATTTTGATAAAAAATTCTTTGACTATGTTTATTCTTATAAAAATTCTTACAATAATCTTTTTATATGTGAAAAAAATAATATACTTTATATTATGTTTTGTATAGATATGTATCAATCAAATTTAGAAGATAATTTTACATGCATGAGCTCTTTTATAAATAAACATTTTCCACTAAGTGTAAAGGAAGTTAAATTTTACTCACGAAGTCCTTATGAAAAATTTGGACTAGAAACATTTTATATACAAGAACAAATACAACTAGAAAAATTACAAAACATTAAACAAACAAATGAAAATTTTATTTCATTGCAAAGCATCAAAATGGCTAAAGAATTTTATGATACATTAAAACCTTTTGATGGTTTAAATGCTCTAAAAATTTATAATGAATTTAAAAAAATTTGCCTAACACCAGTGAATTTTTTAGAAAATACAGATAAAGATTGTGTAGATTTTTTTATAGATATTGATATTTCACACAATAGACCATTTATAGATGAATATTATATTTGTTTCAAATTTGAGAAAGATTTTTACACTTTTTTTAAAGATGAAAATCTAAGTAGATGGGTTTTAACGATAACTTTTAGTCTATCATATGATGAGTATCTTGAGCAAAACAAATCTTACTCAAGCAATGATAACAATGGAGAATTTATTAAATATGCAAATTTGAAAGAAGTAGATGATATGGAAAATCTAGAAATCAACTATGAAGAGCAACAAATAAGATGTGAAAAAATCTTTGACTTTATAGAAACAAATCCACTCTTTAAGAAATTTTTCAATAAAAACAATCCTAGGAATTTTAAATTACGATTTGCTACTTATGCTGAACAAATTGATGAAATAGTTTGGATTAATAACACTTGGATTAAATAAAGAAAGGAAAAAATAAAAACACTAAAAAATTGAAAACCAACAACATAGGAAAAATTATGGATTTTAATACCGATATTTTAGAAAGCTTAGATGATTTCAAAGCATTTTTAGACACAAAACCTAGTAAAGAACTCCTAGAAGCAGTAAAAAATCATATAGATGATTTTATGGAAGGTGCATATAATAATTTAGATCCAGAAAACTACGAAGTTGCTTTTGAAGAAGATACTGGCATACCTTATGATGAAGTAAGTGAAGATGAATTTATGGATTGGTTTATTAAAAATGTACTTTATCATGATGATTTAAGTGAGATTTATAAAATACTAAAATCACTTGTTAAAGATTAAAACCCAATTTACAAAGAAAGGAAAAACAATGAAAACATTAGAAGAAATATTATCTTTAGAAGAAGATGTAGATAAATATGTAAAAAACTTATGTTTAGAATTTTATGATCTTGTAGAGGCTAACAAACTTGAAGAAGTTAAAGAATTTTTAAAAGATTATCCTGTGCCTGAAATATTTTTTGAAAAATGCTATACACCTTATTGGGATAGTGAAAACAAAAGAGCTATTATCGATCCTGTTATCGCTTTAGCTTGTGCAGGAATTGCTTATGATAAAAGTAAAAGTTTTGAAATGATGGAGTATTTTGAAAATTTAGGACTTAAAGCCAATGAAGTGTGCTTTGGATACAATGCACTTAGTAGGTATATTGATAGAGATGGAAAAAATAAAGAAGTAATAGAGTATTTTTTTAAAAAAGGATGCACATTTGAAACTTATAATGAAGAAAGTGGCAGCACTCCTTTACATGAATGGATATTATGCGGCGAAGAAGTGAAGTATTTAGAAGAAGCTTTAAAACTAGGAGCAAATCCTAATATGAGAGCTATTAAAACAGAAAGTGAATTTAGCTTTACTAATACAGGAGAAACCCTTTTGCATAGAGCTGCAGAATCTGATGAGAAACCTATAGGAGCTTGTGTGGAAGTGCTAATCAAATATGGAGCTGATGTAAATGCGGCTAATTGTTGTATAAGTGATATTGAAGATGGGAAAATTGAATATTATGATCCTGCTACTCCATTAGATAGAGCTAACACCTATGATATAAGCAAAAACATAAAAATCTTAAAAAAAGCAGGAGCTAAGACTTGGGAGGAATTGGTTGAAGAATACAATATCGATACAAGCTTAGAAGAACCAGAACAAATTAAAATGTATGAAGAAAGAAGAAAGGATAAAAAATAAGATTAATAAGGTAAAGAACAAAAAAGGATTTTTCATTGAAATTTAATGATGTGAAATTTAAAATCAAAGAATTTGAAAGTGTGGATATCATCAGTGGTTATTCTCTTGCCTTTTATTTGCCTAAAGAAGAGCATATGATAGGAGAAGAAAACAAGAATAAAAACCAAAAAACAAAAAAAAGATGAATATCGCATCAATAAAAGTAATTCTTTAGAATATATACAAAAAATCAATGAAGAAAAAGAAATTGAAAAACTTAAACTTCAAAGCAATGAAAAAATCAATGAAGAATTTGATAAATTAAAAGATGATGCTTTACCTGCTAAAGAATATAAAAGAAAAAATTATGAATACGATGTATTTTATGATGTTTATACAAGTAAGGATAATATAAACAAGTGCATAAAAAAAATCCCGATAGAAAATGGTGTGGCAATAGTAACAAAAGATTTTTTAGAGGAATTTTATGAAAATTCTGTTAAGGGTCGGTATAATTGTAAATGGTGTCTTATACCCAGACTAATCCGCAATGAAGGAGAATCTAGTTTTGATCCTGTGCCTATTTTAAATAGTAGCTTTGTCATTTCAGAATTAAGCAATATCAAACAAAAAACCCTTACTTTTCAAAGAAAAATAGCCAATGTGGAACATCCAAGTCATTTTGCTTTACAAAGCCCTAAGGAATTTAAAAGTATGCTTGAAAATGAGCAAAGCTTTGCTTCTTATGGTGGTAAAGAAAAACAAATAGAAGAGCTTTTAAAAAGCGCACAACATAAGCTTGAAACCATTAAAAAAGCAGATGGAATTTCTAAAAAAACTAAGGAAGATTTAGAGAAAAAGCAAAGAAAAGAAGTTGAAAAATGCAAAAAATTAAAAAATAGCAAGAAAAAAATTTCACCCAAACTCATAGGAGATACGGGAGAATATGTCACTTCTTTACTTTTTGGGAAAAGATCCACACGCTATTTAAGCAATCAAAGAAAACTAGATACTAATTTTAATACTAAAGGTTTCAATCACACCATACCTGATTTTTTAGTAACGCTAAATGATTACCCTACTTTAGTAGAGGTTAAAAATGTTCAAGATCAAGCTTTAACAGAACAAATAAGCTTTGAGTTAAAACTTGCTAGAGAATATGAGCTTGATTATTTATTTTTATGCAATCATTACACAAAATTAATAGATAATATAACTAATCTAGAGATATTTAATAAAGACAATAAAAACCATAAAGGATCAAGAAGTGGTTTTATCTACCACAGACATGCTCACAGAAGCATAAAGACAATATTTAAAGAAATATATCTACACCATATCAAAGGAGTAGCACCTAATAAAATAGTAATAAAAAGATTAAATTTAAATGACCCTGTTCATATAGAAGAAGAATTAAACAAAAACAAACAAATACAAAAAAACTAAAGGAAAAACAATGAAAACATTAGAAGATATCATAGCTATGAGTTTTGAAGAAAAAATGCAAATTCAAAAACAGTTATTTGATTTTATTAGTAATAATGACTTGGAAAATGTTAAAAATCTTTTAAAAGATTATCCCATAAAAGAAAGCTTTTATGAGGCACATTTTACATACCATCATAATAATGAAGATTATGAGCTATCTTTATTTGATCCAGCAGCAAGCTTATTAAGGGCCGCATTTGCTTGTGAAGAAAATAATAATGATTTTTCTATTTTAGATTATTTATTTGATGAGTATGGTTTAAGTTTAAAAGATCCTAAATATAATTTTGCTTTTCCCGACATGAAACATATCAAAGAAGCTAATGAAAAATACATCTTAATGAAAGAAGTAGAAGGCGAGCCTAATATTTATAAAAACGCTCTAATCTACGCATATATACTAGGCACTAAAAACCCAAATTCTCAAATCATACAATATCTAGTCAATCGTGGAGCTAAATTTGAAGTGCATAATGAAGGATTTTCCGGTAGAACTCCTATGCATTTTTGGGTTATGCAAAATAATTATGAATTATTAGAACTAGCTATTAAAGGAGGGGCTAATGTAGATATGCAAACCCGACTTATTCAAGAGAGTGAATACAATGAAACTCTTTTATTTGAAGCTGTAAGCGAACCTGAAACTTATAAGGTTACAAAGCTTTTAATTGAACTAGGAGCTAATGTGAATTTTGTCACCCCAAGAACTCCTTTAGATAATGCAAGAGGATCTAGAAATAAAAAGCTTTTAAAAGATGCGGGAGCAATGACTTCAGAGCAAATTAGAAAAAAATATAATTTACCAGCATATGATTCTTCTCATTGTGAAATTAATGGAAAAACTGACTTTGATTTATTGGGTAAATATCGTGATGAATGCTCCAAACTTTTAAACGATGCCATAAAAAAAGCCAAGGAGAATGGAGAAAAAAAAGATGTAAATAAAGTTTCAACACAAGAAACTACAATAATTTTAGGAAAAACTCCTAAAGAGCTTATAGATGCTGTGCAAAATTTTAAAGTTTTAAAAGCTTTAAATTTATTACAAAATGACGCTATTAAAAGCATCAACAAAGACATTTTAAAAATATGTGATGATGCTATAAATGAGTTAATCGATAAAGTTGTAGTAGATTCTAACAAAGGTAAAAATATAGGAGATGGTATTTATATAGAATTTAGTGAATTTATTTGCATTGATTATAATGATGATGGTTATAAAGATTATAGCGGGTGTGTAAGGAAAGAACTCAAAAAAAGTAGTCTTTATGAGCTAAAAAAGATTTTAGAAGATATTATAAAGGGTAAAAGCATAGAATCTGCTTTGCACAGTTGTGCTTTTTATGATAAAAAAGGTAAATTTAAACCAAAACATCCAAATCTTTGCTATATTCCATTTAATCTTTTTGAATTAAAAATATTAGTAGAGATGGAATTTATATCTTTAGGGCAAATTGATTTAAGTTACATAAAAGACCTAAATCAACTTTTTGCTAGTTATTCTATGGAAATCATTCATTTGCATACAAATAGGAAAGATTTTAGCGGGATAGAGTCTTGGGATGTGAGCCAAATCAAATACATGAATGGACTTTTTAAAGGATTAAAAGATTTTAATGCAAACTTAAGCAAGTGGAAAGTTACAAATGTAAAAGATTTTGAAGATATGTTTTGTGATTGTGAGTCTTTTAAAAGTGATTTATCTAAATGGAAACCAAAAAAAGCTGAAAATATCAATTCTATGTTTCATGGAGCAAAATCTTTTGACTGCGATTTAAGCGAATGGAATCTACCAAGCGAATTAGTAGAACAATCAAACAATATATTTAGCGACTGCCCTTTGCAAAACAATCCACCTTCATGGTATAAAGCAGTATTTGATATGGATAATCCAAGCTATGAATTATTATGCAAACTTGTTAAGGCGCGTGATTATAAACAAGCTAAAATTATTTTAGAAAAGATACTTCCTTTACAAAATGAACAGTATCAACATATCACTCAGCTTTGTTTTTATGTACCGAAAGGGACAGTAAGCAATGCAATGCCAGATGAGGATTTTTTTAGTACTCTTGTAAAAAATGCAAAATCTCAAGGCTTTCATATTCCTATTAGTGATAAAGTGATGCATACTTGTTTGCGTTTTGATAAACTAGAATATGCTAAATTTCTTAGAACATTAGGCTATAAAGTAGTAATTACTGAAGAAAATAATTTTGGTTTATTTGTTGCATTAAAACATAAATTGAGCACAGAAAACAAAAATATTTTAGAATTTATCTTGGATAATCTTGATAGCAAAATCGATACTGCATTTTTTGAAAATATTAGACTTGACAAAACGCCTAATAGAAGATTTTGCGATGCAGATGATGAAACACTTGATTTTTTCTTTCAAGAATTAATAAAGCGTTACCCTAAAGAGATGCTTGATGAAAAACTACTAGTTATGTTTGTGCATAGCGATCTTATTTATTTACTTTTTAAACATGGATTAAAAATAGATTTAAAAAATATACCATATGATCTAAATATAGTAGGAAGGTATTACTTAGCGCCGATTCAGAAAATGCTCGCTTATGAAGCAAAGGGAAGAGTATCAAGATTTTTACAGCTTTTAAGACATAATTTATTGCGTGCAGATTCTATTATAGAATATCATACTGGAGTAAAAGCCCCTGCGTTGCTTATTTTTTTAGATAATTTTAAGGATAGATTAGACCTTGATGGTAAAGAATACCCAATAAAAGACATTTTAATAGAATTTGCAAGTCATAATGTAGATATACAAAAGCTTGGAACTTTTTATGATAAAGATTTTTATGAAATTTTAAAATTAAGCGAATATAAACAAGAAATATTGAAAATTTTTAAAAAATAAATATATATTATATTTGACAAACAAAAATGGTTTTTTATATATATTTTAGTTATCTTAAAAATTCTGTCTTACTAAAAAAATAATTAAATTTTTAACTAAAAAATATATAAAAACCTTTTTTGAGACATTTTATAGGATAACCTTGTGATTTTTTAAAATGGCATTGAATTTTATCAACTTAAATTTGCATATATAAAATCTCATATAAAATTCAAACCTATTTTTATTTAAATACTTAAGTTTTACATTTTTGAGCTATCACATCCATAGCTTCTTGCGAGAGAACAAAATTTGTATGATAAAGCAAGCAGCTACCCATATCAAGTACTTTTAACACAAGCTTTTTGTTATTAGCATCTTTTGGATTATGTCTTGTATTAGCTAGATCATAAATTTCATACACCATATCTTTACTAAGCTTATTAATGTCAAGTTCTATGATATTTTCTTCAAATTTCATAGGATCTTGTGTAAATTCTTCTTTGTTTTCTTTTTTTACAAAGCTTTTTTTCTTACTAAAAGATTTTAGCTCATTTTCTTTTGCTTCTTCTAGTGTATAAATTTCATTTAAACTAAAGCTTAAGTCATTGTCATTGTTTTTATATCTTAGCAAAAAGGCAAAGGCTTCATCTTTGCTTTCTTTAAAAAGTGTTTCAACTTTTTCTACTTGAGTTTCAAAAATAATCATATCAAAAGAAGAATAAAAGTCTAAAACCACAGCCTTAGCATATCTTTTACCACTTTTACTCATCATTGATTTAAAATCTTCAATCTTTCCTACAACCAAAAGTTCACCCTCGCCTTTGAGTGTTTCAAAATCCATACTTTTAAAATATTCTATACCTTCTATTTGACTTGCAAATTTATCTAAAGGATGACCTGATACATAAATTCCTAAGATTTCTTTTTCATAGCCTAGTTTTTCTATTAACTCAAATTCTACTTTGCTATCGTGAAGCCCTACTTTGATATCTGCTGCTATTTCTTCTTCTCCAAAAAGAGAAGCAGTAGAATTTCTTTTAACTTCAGCTATTTTTCTACTTGTTTCTGAAATAAGCTCAAGATTATCCACCAAGCATTTTCTAGTATAGCCAAACTCATCAAATGCACCTGATTTAGCTAAATTTTCTATAGTTTTTTTATTAATCTTAGTAGGATCAATAGAGCTTATAAAATCATCAAAATCACTAAAGCCCTCTTCCTTGCGAATAGTCATGATATTTTCTATCGCAGGAATTCCCACACTCTTAATCGCTCCAAGCCCATAAATAATAGCTTCAGAACCATCTTCAAGCTTAGTTGCACTAAATTCTCTTTGAGCTTTATTGATATTTGGCGGCAAAAGCTTGATATTCATTCTTTTCATCTCTTCAATGTATTTTGCGACCTTATCCACATTGCTTTCTTCACTTGTTAAAAGCGCAGCCATAAATTCACTTGGATAATAAGTTTTTAAATACGCTGTTTGAAAGGTTATAAGTGCATAGGCAGCCGAGTGAGATTTATTAAAACCATATTCAGCAAATTTCAAAATAAGCTCAAACAAATCATCAGCCTTTTTCTCATCATAGCCTTGTTTTTTAGCTCCTTCTAAATACTCTGCTTTAAGATTGTCCAAAATTTCTCTTTTTTTCTTACCCATAGCACGACGCACATTATCAGCTCCACCCAAAGAAAAACCACCAATTTTTTGCACTATTTGCATAACCTGCTCTTGATAAACTATAACCCCATAAGTATTTTCAAGTATAGGCTTTAAATCATCAAATGCATAAGTAGCAGCCTTTCTACCATGTTTAATATCGATAAAATCATCCACCATCCCACTATCAAGTGGTCCTGGTCTATATAAAGCTAAAACCGCGATTAAATCTTCAAATCTTTCAGGCTTTAACCTAGCATTCAAACTTTGCATACCGCCTGATTCTATTTGGAAAATACCCAAGGTATTACCACTTTGTATGGTTTTATAAACCTTAGGATCATTCATATCAATCTTTTCCCAAATTACATCTTTACCATAACGCTTTTTCACTAGCTTAATTGCATTATCAATTACTGTAAGGGTTTTTAAACCCAAAAAGTCAAATTTAATTAAATCCACATCTTCAAGATATTCTTTAGAATACTGGGTTACCAAATGGCGCTCATCGTTTTTGCTTTGTCTAAAAAGCGGAGCTTTATTCCACAAAGCTTCATTAGATATCACAACTCCGGCCGCGTGCATACCTGCATTTCTATTTAAACCCTCTAGTGCCTTAGCAAAATCCCAAACTTGGCGCCCCTTTGGATGAGAATTTACAAATTCAGCTATTTTTGGTTCTTGCTCATAGGCTTTTTCTAAAGTAATTTTTAGCTCTTCAGGAACTAATTTTGCCAAAGCATCTGCATCAGGTATGCTCATATCACAAACCCTAGCTACATCACGGATTACCCCCTTTGCTAAAAGCTTACCAAAGGTAATGACTTGTGCAACCTTTTCAGCTCCATATTTATCGATCACATAATCAATCACTTCCCCTCTTCTATCTTGACAAAAATCCACATCAATATCGGGCATTGATACACGCTCAGGATTTAAAAATCTCTCAAAAAGAAGATTATAAGGTATAGGATCTAAATCTGTAATTTTCAAACAATACGAAACTAAACTCCCCGCTGCACTCCCACGCCCTGGGCCAACTGGTATATCTTTTTCCTTAGCTGCGGCGATAAAATCATGAACGATTAACATATAACCTGAAAATTTCATATTTTTAATAATACTAATTTCTAAATCAAGCCTATCTTTATACTCTTGGTGCTTACTCTCATCGATAAATTGAAGTCTTTCTTCCAAGCCTTTTTTACAAAGATACTCAAAAACTATATCATCATTATCAAAGCTAAATTCTTGATCTTCTTGTGCTAGATTTAAACTATATTTTTTTGCATATTCACGGGTAAATTTAAAATTTGGTGGGGTTGGATCGCCTAGTTTTAATTCTAAATTGCATTTATTAGCTATTTCTTGAGTATTTTCAATGGCTTCAGGAATATCAGCAAAAAGCTCGCTCATTTGCTCTGGCGTTTTTACATAAAACTCATGCACCTCATGTCTTAAACGCCCTGGATCATCAAGCTTAACCCCCATGGCTATACACATAAATACTTCATGAGCAGCCGCTCTTTCTTTAAAAGTGTAATGCGTATCATTAGTTGCAATAATTTTTATATCAAGCTCTTTAGCAAGTTTGATGATAGAATCATCAATAAATTTTTGATCATCAATACCATGACGCATAATTTCAAGGTAAAAATCATCTCCAAAAACCTTTTTATACCATAAAGCTGCTTCTTTTGCACCCTCATAACCCTTTGCGCCAAATTTTATATTTCTTTCATTCTTGGTATTTAAATGCCAATTAACCTCACCTTGCAAACACGCAGAAGAGCAAATCAAACCCTCACTATGAGTCTCTAAAAGCTTTTTATTAATCCTTGGGTAATAATACAAGCCATGTATATAACTTTGCGAGCTCAAATACATCAAATTTTTATAACCAATTTCATTTTTAGCAAATAAACAAAGATGAAAACGCTGTCTTGAACTTTTATCACTTAAATCATCGTGATTATGTAAATATGCTTCAAGCCCTATAATAGGCTTAATTCCTTCAGCTCTCATTGTTTTATAAAAATCAATAGCACCAAACATATTTCCATGATCAGTCATAGCAACACTTGTTGCACCTTGTGCTTTTAGCGTTTTAGCTAGCTCTTTGAGTTTATTTGCTCCATCAAGTAAAGAATATTCTGTATGTAAATGCAAATGTGTAAATTGGCTCATATTTTTCCTTGTATTTTTTTATTATTATAAAAAAAAACCTTAAATTTAAAACTTACAAGCATAAAAAATGTATAATAGCTTACTTTCAAAAAAGGAGTAAAAAATGGAAGTAAAAATTTATTATTGTAATCTTTGAAATTACAAACCACAAGCTGCAAGGGTTGCAGAAGAAATACAAAATGAATTCAAAGATGCACAAATTTCTACCATAGAAAAAGGTGGCGGTCATTTTATAGTAGAAGTAGATGGTAAAATCATTTACTCTAAAAAAGACTTGTTTAATTGTGAAGTAGATAGATTTCCTCATGAGGGTGAAATTACCAAGCTTATGAAACAAATGTAAGCTAAACCCTCATCAGCGAGGGTTTATTTTGTTAAAGGAACAAGCATACCTTCATAAAGTTTTTGATAAATTTCTTCTGAGCATAAATGTTTAGCAAGCTCTAAACCAAATAAAATAGCCGTAGCAGGCCCAGCTGCTGTGATGACATTTTCATTTACTACAACTGCTTTATTTACTCTTATACCTTCAATACCCACTTCACAACCAGGATAGCAAGAAAACTCGCCGTTAATCACCCCTGCTTTTGCCAATACCATAGGTGAAGCACAAATAGCAGCTACGATTTTTTTCTTAGCATGTAAATCTTGTATGATTTTTATGATAAGTGAATTGTTTTTTAAATTCATCATACCTTCAAATCCACCTGCCAAAGCGATTGCATCTAAATTTTCTTGATCAACACTAGCCAAACTCACATCAGCCCTTATGCTAATTCCATTAGCTCCTTGCACTAAAAGCTCATCATCTAGTGAAGCAATAATAACTTCTAAATTTCCACTAGCCTCCCCTGCTCTTTTTAAAACATCAGCTATACCTATAAATTCAGCCTCTTCAAAACCTTTTGCCAAAGGCACTAAAACTTTTTTCATTTTTCCTCCTTTTAGTCAATAAATCTTTTATTTAATTCATGAAAATATTCTATGCGTCTATCGCGTAGAAATGGCCACCATCTACGCACATTTTCACATCTTTGCATATCAATTTCAACGATTTTACAAAGCTCTTGTTTATCATCAGCCCTAAAAAGCTCTTCACCTTGGGCCCCAAAAACAAAAGAATTCCCCCAAAATCTTATACCTTCTTCCACACCGCTTTCATCTTTTTCAAAACCCACTCTATTAATAGCTACTACAGGTAAGCCATTAGCTATAGCATGACCTCTTTGCACACCTATCCAAGCTTCAAGCTGTCTTTGTTTTTCTTCTTTTTCATCCTTATCAAACCAACCTATAGCGGTAGGATAAATTAAAATTTGAGCTCCCTTTAAAGCCATTAACCTAGCAGCTTCAGGATACCATTGATCCCAGCATATTAAAACACCAAGCTTTCCAACACTTGTTTGTATAGGCTCAAAACCCAAATCACCTGGAGTAAAATAAAATTTTTCATAAAAACAAGGATCATCAGGAATATGCATTTTGCGGTATTTGCCTGCTATGGAGCCATCTTTTTCAAATACCACACTAGTATTATGATAAAGCCCTGCACTTCTTTTTTCAAATAAAGAAGTTACCAAAACAACTTTATTTTCCCTAGCTATATTAGACCAAAATTTAACATCCTCTTCATAGTCATTTGCCAAATCAAAAAAGTTTGTATTTTCACTTTGACAAAAATACTGCGTTTGATGAAGCTCTTGCAAACACACAAGCTCAGCCTTTTCTTTTGCTGCTTGTTTAATAAGTTCGCATGTTTTTTCTATAGTTTTTTCTTTATTTTGTTTAAATTCTTGCTGAATGAGCGCTAATTTCATTTTTACTCCTTTCTTCTTCTGAATCATCATAAGGATCTAAATGTATATGGATATTCCAAAAATCATCTTTAAAATGTTCTCTTATACTATCTTCAATCTCATCACCAATCTCATGAGCTTTTAAAAGTGATATTGTAGGTTCAAAAACTAAATGCACACTAACATAAAGCATATCAGGACTTTTTCTAGTTTTTAAATGATGAAAACTTTTGACTTCTTTATTTGTACTTATGATTTGTTTAATCACTTCAACTTGTTCTTTATCAATAGCTACATCTAATAAAATTTTAGAACTTTCCTTAATGATTTTAAAAGCTGAAAAAATCGTATATAAACTTATAGCTATACCAAATATTCCATCAATAAAATGATAATTTGTAAAAGCTATAATCACAAGTGCTAAAAGCGTTAAAGCATTAGTCAAAAAGTCTATTTTATAGTGTAAGCTATCAGCTTTTATAATCAAGCTTTTTGTTTTCTTAGCAACATAATTTAAAAAAACCACCAAACACAAAGTCACAGCCATAGCAAAAGCCATGACAAAAATTCCAAGATCAAGTTTTTCTACACTTTCTTGATTGTGAATTTTCAAAACACTCTCATAAAAAATATAAACCCCAATCCCACTAATAACAAGACCTTCAAAAAGCCCCATTAAAGCTTCAATTTTACTAAGGCCAAAATTATATTCCTTGCTAGAGCCTTGAGAGCTTTTTTTCAAAGCTAAAAAATTTAAACCCGAAATCACACAATCAAGCAAAGAATCAATCGCGCTAGAAAGTACTGCAACAGAACCTGAAGCTAATCCTACTGCAAATTTTATAATAGCTAAAAAAATAGCACATACACTTGCAATGATAGTTGCGCTTTTTTGTAAATTCATCTTTGACCTTCATAGCGGTTTTGACAAGAGCAATGCAAAGAACCATTTTGTCTTAAAAACACCCTTGCATCAACCCCTACTACTTTTCTATCTTTGCATGCTTTTTGTAAATTTTCTAATACCAAAGCATCATTTTCATCATTATAAGTTGGCACTATCAAACCACCATTAACAAAAACAAAATTTGCATAAGTAGCACCAATTCTTTTACCTTCAAAATACAAAGGCTTAGGTAAAGGAAGCTCTAATAAATCAAATCCTGTTTTTTTAAGTTCCTCTTCCATAGCCTTTAAAGGTTTATAATGCTCATCATTTTCATCTTTACACACACAATAAGCAATAGTTTTTTCATTTATAAATCTTGCTAGAGTATCTATATGATGATCAGTATCATCGCCTTTTATATAACCATGATTTAACCATATAATTTGTTTTAAGCCAAAAATTTCTTTTAACTTAGCTTCAATTTGCTCTTTATTTAAATGTGAATTTCTATTTTCATTTAACAAACAAGCACTCGTTGTAAGCATTACTCCTTGCCCGTTAAAATCAATACTCCCACCTTCTAAAATAAGATCAATTTTTTCTAATTTTCCAGGTAATTTTTGTGCAAAAAGCTTTGAATTTACCGCATTATCTAAAGTGCTTTGAAATTTATCGCCCCAAGCATTAAAAGTAAAATCAAGCCCTATAATTTTATCATCTTCACGCGCATCAATTGCACCAAAATCTCTAATCCAAGTATCATTAGTATCACACTTAAAAAAATCTACATTTTTTATATGTTTAAATCTTTGAAAATCTTTTTCACTTGGAGCAATAAGTAAAACTTTTTGAAAATTTGCCACAGCTTTAATAAATTCCTCATAGCTTTGCATAATTTCTTCTAAATAAGGACTCCAATCGCTATTTTTATGGGGTAATGAAAGTAAAAGTAGTTCCTGTTTTTCCCATTCTGCTATGCTTTTTCTCATTGATAATTTCCTTTGATAAAATGTATAAAAAGGTAACATTAATTACATATTCTAAAAAATATTAATAATATCATTTTTATCTTTAAAAACGGCATAGTAGTATTTAAAGATACTTTTACATTAAAAACATTTAATATTTTTTTAAATTTCAAGTTATAAGATGAAAATAAGACAAGTTCAAGGAGGTAAAATGAAAAAAATTGTATATTCTGTCTTATCTTTATCTTTTTTAATGAGTTCTGCTTTTGCCATTGATCAAGCAAAACTTCAAGCAAAAAAGCAAACAGGTATCCATTTACAAAGTGCACAATGGAAAGTCCCAAATACTATAGAAAATGGTATTATCATTGAAGATAAACTTCCAAATTCACCTTATACTCAAGCAGTCATTTTGGGTAATAAAATTTTAAATTACACCACAAACTATATAGGACCTCAAGCAAAAAATCCTAAAAATCGTTATGCAGGTAACAATCTTTCTTGCTCAAGCTGTCATGCTAATGCTGGAACTATAAAAAATCAATCAGGTTTTGTAGGAATTTATGCACGCTTTCCACAATATAATGCAAGAGCGGATAAAATAATCACTCTAGAAGATAGAATTAATGGCTGTATGGAAAGATCCATGAATGGCAAAAGGCTTCCAAACAACTCTCCTCAAATGAAAGCCATACTTGCTTATATGCATTATATTTCTCAAGGTATAGAAGTAGGAGCAAAAACACAAGGACAAGGATTACCTAAAATATCCTTTTTAAAAAGAGCAGCAGATCCTAAAAAAGGTAAAGAAATTTATCAAAATAAATGCGTAGCCTGCCATGGAGAAAATGGAGAGGGGATAAAAAGTAATAATCCTAGTATGAGTTATTACATATATCCTGCTTTATGGGGAAATGATAGTTACAACACAGGTGCTGGCATGTATAGACTTATCAAAGCTACAAGTTATATCAAAGCAAATATGCCAAAAGATGATGCAACCTTAACTCTAGAACAAGCTTATGATGTGGCAGCTTATATTAATTCTCAACCAAGACCTATTAAAAAGAATAGAAATAAAGACTTTCCAGATCGTGATGTAAAACCTGCAGATATGGATGTAAAACCTTATGCTAAACATGATAAATTTAGTATAGAGCAACATCGTTATGGTCCTTTTGAACCTTTATATATTAATACAAAATAATTTTTAAGAATAGCTAATTCTAGCTATTCTTTTTTTAAAACCCAAGCAAAATACCATATCGCAAAAGATAAAAGCAAAATCATAAAAAGCTTTTTATCATACACTCCAAAACCAATATAAAGCACAGAATACATAAAACCAAAACTTCCTGCATAAATGCAAATTCTACTCATTAAACCATTTTCTACTGCTCTAAAACATGGACATTTGTGAAAAAATTTCTTTTTTGTTTCTTTGGGTTTAAAAAAACTCAAAATCGCACTTAAAATCAGTAAAAAACTTAAAAAATATAAAACCTTATCCATTAATGAAAATACCTTAACCAAGCAGGAATTGCACTTTGCTCTTCTCTTAAAGAACTTTCTTCTCCATGCCCTGGAAAAAGCTTAAAATCTTTTTCATAAGCTAAAACTTTAAGCAAACTCTCTTTCATCTTAGTTGCATCTGAGTAAGGAAAATCCCACCTACCAATACTACGATAAAATAAAAAATCCCCACTAAAAAGCACATCTTCACCCACAAGTTCTATCATACAACACCCTGGAGTATGCCCTGGGAAATGATGAAATTTAAACTTAAACTCATCTATACTAAATTCATTTTCATTTTCTATCAATACATCAGCACTTGAATGCTCAAAACCATAATTAAAAGGATCTTTTAGCATAAAAGCATCATCTTTATGGATAAAAATTGGAATTTCATAAGCCATTTTAACTTTAGCATTATCATAAACATGATCATAATGACCATGGGTATTTAAAATAGCTAAAGGTTTACTTGTATTTTCTTTGATAAACTTATAAGCATTTTCTCCTGGATCGATGATAATTTGCTTGTTATTATGATCTATAATATAACAATTTGTTTCATACATTCCACATGGTTGTTTCAAAATACGCATATAAACTTCCTTTTAACTAAATCAAATATAATTTTAAAAAATTAATATTTAAAGATTTTTTATGAATTATACAAAATTACAAGAATTATTGATCAATTTTATAAAAGAACAAGCAAGAGATAAAAATCTCATCTTAGGTTTAAGCGGTGGGATAGATTCAGCTTTAGTAGCTCATCTTTGCAAAAAAGCAGTAGGTGAAAAACTTTTTGTGCTTTTAATGCCTACAAAATATTCTAAAAAAGAAAATTTAGATGATGCGTTAATGCTGTGTGATCATTTGCAAATTCATCATAAGATCATTTATATTGATGAAGTACTTTGTGCTTATGAAAAAATTTGTCAAGATTTAAGCCATTTACGTTTTGGGAATTTAGCTGCAAGAGTGCGCATGAGCTTGCTTTATGATTATTCAGCCTTGCATAATGCTTTAGTGGTAGGCACTTCTAATAAAAGCGAACTTATGCTTGGTTATGGAACTATTTATGGGGATTTAGCTTGCGCTTTTAATCCTTTAGCTACACTTTATAAAAGTGAAGTTTTTGAGCTTGCTAAATTTATAGGTGTACATGAAAATTTCATACAAAAAGCCCCTAGTGCTGATCTTTGGCCAAATCAAAGCGATGAAAAAGATCTTGGCTATAAATATGAAGTTTTAGATGAAGTTTTAAAAGCTTTAGAAAATAATCAAGGCTTGGAAAATTTTGATGAAAATTTAAAAAATTTAGTCTTAGAGCGTATGCAAAATAATGCCTTTAAAAGAAAACTTCCAACAACATTAAAGAATACATATGACTTGGCTTGATCGGTATTTTTTTAAACCTAATTTTTTACAAAAAATTCTAGCCTTTTTGCTTTTACCTTTTAGCTTTTTATATATGATTATAGCTATTTTAAATACTAAATTTAAAAAAGAACTTGATTTTAATTTACCCATTATAAGCATAGGTAATCTAACCCTAGGAGGCAATGGAAAAACCCCCATTTGTAAAGCCATAGCTGCTGAATTTGAAAATTGTTTTATCATCTTAAGAGGCTATAAAAGACAAAGTAAAGGCTTAATCATCGTTAAACACAAAGATAAAATTTTATGCAGCATTAAAGAAAGTGGCGATGAAGCTATGGAGTATGCACTTACAAAGCATATTAGCGGAGTGATAGTAAGTGAAGATAGAGTTAAAGGCATACAAAAAGCTATCGAACTTGGAGCAAAGATCATACTTTTAGACGATGCTTTTTCTAAATTTCATATTAAAAAACTTAATATTTTATTACAAAGCAAAGATGAGCCTTTTTTTGATTTTACCCTACCTAGTGGGGCTTATCGTTTGCCAAAATCTTTTACTAAAAGGGCTGATTTTACAGCTAAAGAAAATGAAGATTTTGTGCGTTATTCTCATGTAAAAGAAAATCAAAAAGCTATTTTAATAAGCTCTATTGCAAAGCCTTTTAGATTATATGAGCATTTTATCAAAGCTAGGGCTTGTTATTTTTTTGCTGATCATTACACTTTTCAAAAAGAAGAATTAGAAAAACTTTTAAAAAAACACAATTGTGATACCTTAATGCTAACCTTTAAAGACTATGTCAAGGTAAAAGATTTTGGCTTTAAAACAGAATTAATTCATCTTGATATTATTTTAAAAGACAGCTTTAAGCAAATTTTACAAGATTATATTGATAAATTTAACAATAAGGAAAAAAATGTTACTACACTCAACCCAAGATAAAAATCACCAAGTAAGCTTTTCAAAGGCCTTACTTAGCCCTAGTGCACCTAATAATGCTTTATATGCACCACTTAATCTACCAAAGCTTGATAATGAAGCTTTAAAAAATTTAAACTACAAAGAATTAGCCTTAAAAATCATCGCAGCTTTTGATTTTGATTTAGAGCCTGAAGTTTTTGAAAAAGCTTTGAAAACTTATGAGAGTTTTGATGATAAAACCTGCCCTATTAATTTAAGAAAAATTAATGATAAGCTTTATATTAATGAATTATTTCATGGGCCAACAAGAGCTTTTAAAGACATGGCATTGCAGCCTTTTGGCGTGCTTTTGGAATGCTTAAAAAAAGATGATGATTTTTTAATCATGTGTGCTACAAGTGGCGATACAGGACCTGCTACGCTAAAAAGCTTTGAAAATAAAAAAGGCATAAAAGTAGTTTGCATTTACCCAAATGAAGGCACAAGCAAAACTCAAGCTTTACAAATGACACACTCAAATGCAAGCAATTTAAAATCCATAGCCATTGAAGGTAATTTTGATGATGCACAAAATGCCCTAAAAACACTTTTAAATGATGAAGATTTTAAAAACACCTTAAAAGAAGAAAAGTTAAGTCTAAGTGCTGCAAATTCAGTTAATTTTGGAAGAATACTTTTTCAAATCATCTATCATTATTATGCTAGCTTAAAAATTGATAAAACAATAGACATCATCATTCCAAGTGGAAATTTTGGCGATGCTTTGGGAGCTTATTATGCTAAAAAAATGGGAGCAAATATAGGTAAAATTAAAATTGCTTCCAATTCAAACAATATCTTAAGTGAGTTTTTTAATACAGGTAAATATGATTTAAGAAATAAAAACTTACAAAAGACTATTTCCCCTGCTATGGATATACTCATATCATCAAATATAGAAAGATTGCTTTTTGATAAATTTAAAGATGAACGCACCAAAGAACTTATGCAAGCTTTAAAGAATGAAAAATATTATGAGCTTAGCCAAAAAGAACTAGAGCTTTTACAAGAAGACTTTGAAGCTGATTTTTGCAATGATGATGAGTGTATGCAATATATCAAACAATACAGCCACTTAGGACTTTTAGATCCTCACACTTGCACTTGCTTTAAAATGCTTGATTCTAACACCACGACACTCATCACTTCCACAGCACAATGGAGTAAATTTACCCCAAGTATGTATCAAGCAATTTATAACAAAGAATGTCAAGATGAACAAGCTTGTATGCAAGAACTTGCAAAAGAATTTAAGCAAGAAATTCATCCAAATATTGCAAGCTTATTTACAAGCACTCAAAAACAAAATCAAGTTTGCAAACTTGAAAATCTAAAACAAACTATTATAGAATGGATAAAACAATGATAATCATACCAGCAAGATTAAAATCAAGTCGTTTTGAAAATAAAATTTTATGTGAGATTGATAATTTACCTATGTTTATTTATACAGCTAAAAAAATGCAAGAAGTTGATGAAGTGTATGTGGCACTTGATGATGAAGAGGTTTTAAAAATAGCACAAAAACACAATATAAAAGCAGTTTTAACAAGCAAAAATCATGAAAGTGGCACTGATAGGATCAACGAAGCTTGTCAAATTTTAAAACTAAATGAAAATGAGCTAATTATTAATGTCCAAGCTGATGAGCCTTTTATAGAAACACAAAATATTAAAGATTTTAAAGAATTTAGCCAAAAAGCTTTTGAAGATGAGCTTTGTTTTATGAGTAGTTGCTACAAAGAAGTAGATGCGAAAGCTTGTGATGATCCAAATTTGGTTAAAGTAGTTACTGATAGTAATGATTATGCTTTATATTTTTCAAGATCTAAAATTCCTTATGAAAGGGCAAATTATAAACAAAATTTTAAAGCCCATCTTGGAATTTATGCATATAGGGTTAAAAATTTACAAGAATTTTGTACTTTAAAAAACTCAGCTTTAGAAGAATGTGAAAAATTAGAACAATTAAGAGCCTTAGAAAATGGCAAAAAAATCAAAATGTTAAAAATACAAAGTCAAAGCATAGGTATAGATACAAAAGAAGATTATGAAAGGGCTTTGGCTAAATTTGGAGTTAAAAAATGAAAAAAATATTTTTTTTACTAAGCTTGTTTTTTACACTTCATGCAAAAGAATTAATCGTAGGCATGGAGTTAGCCTACCCTCCTTTTGAAATGAGTGATACTAAAGGTAATCCAAGTGGTATTAGTGTAGAGTTTTTACAAGCCTTTGCTAAGGAAAAAAACTATGATTTAAAAATTCAAAACATAGCTTGGGATGGACTTATACCTGCTTTAAGAACTCAAAAAATAGATCTAATCATGTCTTCTATGAGTATAAGCGAGCAAAGAAAAAAAGTAATAGATTTTACCTTGCCTTATGCTAAGGCAAATTTAGCGATATTAAGCGCTAAAAAATCAAATATTAATTCCATAGAAGATTTAAATCAAAAAGGAAAAATCCTTGCTTTAAAAAGAGGTTCAAGTGCACATTTATATGCTCAAAAAAATCTTAAAAACGCAAAAATCTTAGTATTTGATAAAGAAAATGCAGCCATTTTAGAAGTCATTCAAGCAAAAGCTGATGCTTTTATTTATGATCAAATGAGTATTTATAAAGCATGGAAAAAACATCCTGAGCAAACAAAAGCTATTTTTACCCCTTTTGAAAAAACACCTGAGCAATGGGCCATAGCTTTAAATAAAAACAATACCAAATTAAAAGAAGAGCTCAATGAGTTTATTTTAAAATTTAAAAAAAATGGTCTTTTTGATAAGCTAAGTCAAAAATATCTCAAAGATATGCAAGAAGTTTTCAAAGAACAAAAGCTTGAGTTTTTCTTTTAAGAAAAACTCTTTTCAAGCTTTCTTGAAAACATAGAAATAGGTAAAGTTAAAACCAAATAACAAAGCGCTAAGGGAATATAAATTTCTAAAGTAGAAAAGGTAAAAGCATTAATTTCTTGAGCATTTTGAGTTAATTCTGAAATAGCTATAACGCTTAAAAGAGAGCTATCTTTGATCAAATTACTAAGTTGTCCACTTAGTGGTGCTAAGATATTTTTTAAAGCTTGAGGAAAAATCACACTTTTATAAATTTCAAACTCACTCAAACCTAAAGCCTTAGCACTTTCATATTGCATTTTATCAACACTTAAAATCCCTGCTCTAAATATTTCACAAATATAAGCACTAGCAAATAAAGCTAAAATCAAAACTCCACAAACATAGCGATTATCAAGCCCCAAGTTATCTGCAAAAATATAATAAATCAATAAAATTTGCACTAGCAAAGGTGTGCCTCTAATAAGCTCTATAAAAACTCTTGCAAACATATTAAAAAGCACGATTTTACAAAGACTCATATAACACAAAATCAAAGCAAAAATCACACCTACAATCAAAGACAAAACACTAATAAAAAAACTCGTAAAAAAACCTTGTATCATTTTGTTTTTATACTCATAAATTGCCATAAAATCAAAATTATAACTAGCACTTAAAAAAGATAAATAAAAAAATAAAAACAATAAAAATGCTAGCAAAAAGGCATTAATAGCAAACACCTTTGGACTGATTTTTTTATGCTCATTAAATTTATTACGCACTATAAAAAGATGATTCAATTCTAGCCTTTATTTTTTATCAAATTTTTTAAGTTTTTCATCATTTAAACTAAGTTCCATCTTACGAATTTCTTCCTCACCGCTACGGACTAATTTTTTATCATATTTAAAATACTTATTTTTAATTTTATTTGGATATTCTAAAGAATTAAGTAGATATTTAAATAAATTTATCCTTGCTTTCTTTTTACTATCTGAATTAATGATCACCCAAGGACATTTTGGTGTATTAGAAGCTAAAAGCATAGAATATTTTGCTAGAGTGTATTTATCCCATAATTCTTGTGATTTTTCATCAACAACAGAAAGTTTGTATTGTTTTAGCGGATCTGTTCTCCTTTGCTCAAAACGCCTTTTTTGCTCTTGTTTGGAAAAAGAAGAGCTCAATGAGTTTATTTTAAAATTTAAAAAAAATGGTCTTTTTGATAAGCTAAGTCAAAAATATCTCAAAGATATGCAAGAAGTTTTCAAAGAACAAAAGCTTGAGTTTTTCTTTTAAGAAAAACTCTTTTCAAGCTTTCTTGAAAACATAGAAATAGGTAAAGTTAAAACCAAATAACAAAGCGCTAAGGGAATATAAATTTCTAAAGTAGAAAAGGTAAAAGCATTAATTTCTTGAGCATTTTGAGTTAATTCTGAAATAGCTATAACGCTTAAAAGAGAGCTATCTTTGATCAAATTACTAAGTTGTCCACTTAGTGGTGCTAAGATATTTTTTAAAGCTTGAGGAAAAATCACACTTTTATAAATTTCAAACTCACTCAAACCTAAAGCCTTAGCACTTTCATATTGCATTTTATCAACACTTAAAATCCCTGCTCTAAATATTTCACAAATATAAGCACTAGCAAATAAAGCTAAAATCAAAACTCCACAAACATAGCGATTATCAAGCCCCAAGTTATCTGCAAAAATATAATAAATCAATAAAATTTGCACTAGCAAAGGTGTGCCTCTAATAAGCTCTATAAAAACTCTTGCAAACATATTAAAAAGCACGATTTTACAAAGACTCATATAACACAAAATCAAAGCAAAAATCACACCTACAATCAAAGACAAAACACTAATAAAAAAACTCGTAAAAAAACCTTGTATCATTTTGTTTTTATACTCATAAATTGCCATAAAATCAAAATTATAACTAGCACTTAAAAAAGATAAATAAAAAAATAAAAACAATAAAAATGCTAGCAAAAAGGCATTAATAGCAAACACCTTTGGACTGATTTTTTTATGCTCATTAAATTTATTACGCACTATAAAAAGATGATTCAATTCTAGCCTTTATTTTTTATCAAATTTTTTAAGTTTTTCATCATTTAAACTAAGTTCCATCTTACGAATTTCTTCCTCACCGCTACGGACTAATTTTTTATCATATTTAAAATACTTATTTTTAATTTTATTTGGATATTCTAAAGAATTAAGTAGATATTTAAATAAATTTATCCTTGCTTTCTTTTTACTATCTGAATTAATGATCACCCAAGGACATTTTGGTGTATTAGAAGCTAAAAGCATAGAATATTTTGCTAGAGTGTATTTATCCCATAATTCTTGTGATTTTTCATCAACAACAGAAAGTTTGTATTGTTTTAGCGGATCTGTTCTCCTTTGCTCAAAACGCCTTTTTTGCTCTTGTTTGGAAACTGAAAAATAAAATTTAAAAAACAAAATTCCACTATCAAGTAGCATTTCTTCAAAAGAAGACACCTCACGCAAGAATTTTTTATGCTCATTTGGAGTACAAAAACCCATCACAGGTTCCACTCCCGCTCTATTATACCAAGATCTATCAAAAATTACTATCTCTCCTGCTGCAGGCAAATGTGTCACATAACGCTGAAAATACCACTGAGTTCTTTCCACATCACTTGGTTTTTCAAGTGCTACCACACGACAACCTCTAGGATTTAAATGTTCAATTAATCTTTTAATAGCACCACCTTTTCCTGCTGCATCACGCCCTTCAATTAAAATCAAAACTTTTAATCCTTTATCTTTGACATGATTTTGAAATTTTAAAAGCTCAATTTGTAATCTTCTAAGTTCGCTTTCATACTCAAGTGTTGATTTTTTCACTTTAATAAGAGTAAATTTATCCTTATCCATAACAAACTCCTTAATTTAGGATAATTATTAACTTAAATTTACCACAAATAAGTAAAATAAAACAAATTTAATTTTCAATTTCAAGGAGAAAAATGCGTTTTTTAGCGGTATTTTTTATTTTTTTAAATTTAGCTTTTGCTAACAATGGAGTATTATCACTTAATGAAGCCTTTAAACTCAATACTCACAGCAATAATCAAGGAATTTTTTTAAAAATCAATCTTGCAGATAGAATTTATCTTTATAAAGATCAAATCAAAGTAGAATTAGACTCTAATGATATTACTTCTTTATTAAATTTCCCACAAACTCAAACTAGAGAAAATAAAGAAGTAATTTTTAGCCAACTTGAACTTTTCATACCTCAATTATTATTAGATGATTTTATTAAAAATAACAAAGCAAAACTTTCCCTAGCTTATCAAGGTTGTTCAGAAGAAGGTTTATGCTATCGTCCTGTATATGTAAATTATGAGCTTAATAAACAAAATGGAATTTATGCTATAAAATCAACTAAAGATCAATTTAAAAAGCAAAACGAAGATGAGCAAATTGCTAATGATTTAAGCACACAAAATATATTTATCACACTTTTGACTTTCTTTGGTTATGGCTTATTACTAGCATTTACTCCTTGCATTTTACCAATGATACCTATTCTTTCTTCATTAATTGCAATGAAGCTCAAAGACAAACCATCTAAAAAACATAGCTTTTATTTATCTTTTATCTATGTCTTTTTTATGTCTTTAGCTTATGCTATAGCAGGTGCTTTAGTAGGCCTTGCAGGGGCTAATGTACAAGGTTTATTACAACAACCTTGGATTATCATTACTTTTGCAGGCATTTTTGTATTACTTTCACTTTCTATGTTTGGACTTTATGAATTACAATTACCGCTTAAATTTCAAAATTTTATCAATAAAAAAATAGAAGGTAAAAATGGAGTTTTTGGTATAGCTATCATGGGCTTTTTATCAGCTCTTATTGTAGGACCTTGCGTGGCTGCACCTTTAGCAGGAGCTTTGCTTTATATTACTAATAGTGGTGATGTATTTTTGGGAGGACTTTCTTTATTTGTGATGAGTTTTGGTATGGGCATGCCTTTACTCTTAATAGGTCTTGGAGGAAATCTTTTAAAAAGTGGGGCTTGGATGCTTAAGATAAAGATTTTCTTTGGTTTTATCATGCTCATTATGGCAGTTTGGATGCTAGAAAGAATACTTAGTGCAAATATCATTTTGATACTTTATGGAATTATAGGGGTATTTTTTGCTAGTTTTATGGGTTTATTTGATGAAGCTAAAACTAATTTTGACAAATTTAAAAAAGCGAGTATGATTTTAGTTTTAACTTACAGTTTAAGCCTAATTTTAGGTGGTTCAATGGGTTCAAAAAGCTTACTAAAACCTCTTGAGTTTAACCTTGCCTCAAAAGAAAATAGTCCTAGTTTAAGTTTTAAAACCATTAAAAATTTAAAAGAACTTAAGCAAGAATTACAAAATTCTACCAAACCTATTATGCTTGAATTTACAGCCGCTTGGTGTGAAAACTGCAAGCTCTTAGAAGAATATACTTTTACAGATGCTAAAGTACAAAATTTACTTGCTAATTACACACTTTTAAAAGCAGATGTAACACATAATAGCCAAGAAGATTTAGCTCTTATGAAAGAATTTGGAGTTTTTGGGCCTCCTGTGATGATATTTTTTAACAAAAGCGAGGAAAAAGGACGCATTATAGGCTATGTAGATGCAAATGAATTTTTAAATAGAGTTCCTTAAAGGACTCTATTTAAAATTAATTTTATTTCAAAAAACCTTTCAATCCTTCAAGCTGATATTGCCATAGTTTTTCTATAAAAATTTTAAGTTTTATTGCCAAAAGACCACTAATTGGTTTATGTAAAACCGTGCCAACTGCATAATCTTTTCCGATTGAACAAACGGTATTTCCACTCACAAAAGAAAATTCTTGTTTAAATTCTTTCTCATCAATCATAGCCATTAAAGCTTTAGCCACATAAGCTCCTTCTCTTAATGCAAGCTGGGCTGTTGGAGGATATGGAGTGTTAGTTTTAGGGTTTTTAAATAAACTATTATCGCCTATAAAAAAGTATTTTGATGAATTTTCAACATTTAATGGATGCATAAAAACATCTACTTCTATACGCGATCTTGTGCTTGGAAAATCTGAGCTATTTTCTATAACACTATTACCTCTAACTCCTGCAGTCCAAATGATAGTATTAGCTTTAATAAATTCTCCCCCATCAAGCCTTATGCCATTTTTTTCACATTCTATAATTTTAGATTTTTCATATACTTTCACACCAAGTGCTTCTAGCCTTTGCCTTGCTTTTAAAGCCAAACTTTTATCAAACATAGGTAAAATTTGATCCATAGCTTCAATAATAGAGAGTTCTAATTTCTCATAAGCAATTTGCTCTTTTTGACAAAATATTTTAAGCTCTTTAGCTAAAGAAGCTACAAATTCAACCCCACTTAAACCCCCACCACAAACTGCGATTTTTAAATCATCTTCATTTTGGGTGGTTTTATAATTTTTTATTTTCTCATATATTATTTCATTAATTTTTAAAGCATTTTCATAATTATCTATACTCAAAGCATATTCTTGCATGCCTTTAATACCAAAAGTTTCTTTGGCAAAACCAAGCCCACATACTAAAATATCAAAGTCAAATTCATTATTTTTAGTAAAAACTTTGTCTTTAGAAATTTTTAAAACTTCATCTTGGATAAAGTTGATTTTTGGATTTAATAAAGGCAAAAGATCATATTTTGAACTATAAATATCTTCATTGGAAGCTACTTTGTGTAGTAAAATAGTATGATAATGATAAGAATTGTTATTAATCAAACTCACTTGTGCTTTTTCAAAAAACTCATCAGGTAAGGCTTTTATAGCCGATAAAGTAGCATATCCTGCACCTAAAAACAAAATTTTCTTTTTTTGCATGGATTTTCCTTTAATTTGATAAAAAAATAAATAAAAATTTGGCATAATGGTATTATTTTTTATCTTAAAATATTTTTTATTTAAATTTAGCAAGGAAAAAGCATGCAAAGACAAACTTGGAGCAATACGCTAACTTATATCCTTACAGTAGCAGGAGCGACTATTGGCTTTGGAGCCACTTGGCGTTTTCCATATTTAGTGGGTGAAAATGGAGGTGGTGCTTATGTTTTGGCCTTTTGTATAGCTATGATTTTTATAGGAATTCCTGTGATTTTGGTCGAAAATGTCATAGGAAGACGCAGAATGCTAAATTCAGTCGATGCTTTTGGCGGAAAAACAAGCGATGGAGTTAAAATATCTAATTCTTGGCAAGGTGTTGGCTATATGGGACTTTTAGGTAGTTTTGGAATCATGGCTTATTATATGGTAATAGGCGGATGGGTTTTAGCTTATATTTTTAAAATTATCATAGGCGATTTTAATCTTTCAAGTCCCATTAACGCTCAATATACAAGCGAATTTTATAGCTCTACTATAGAAAATAATCCTTTATTAATAGGAATTTTTACTACTATATTTGTGATAATTAATTGGATTATCTTAAAAAAAGGTGTGATTGATGGCATAGAAAAGTCAGTAAAATACCTTATGCCATTTTTGTTTATCTGCCTTTTGGTTGTTGTTGCACGCAATTTAACTCTTGAAGGAGCAAGCGAGGGTGTGAAATTTTACCTTACTCCTGATCTTTCTAAAATCACTCCCAAATTGTTTATAGATGTTTTAGGGCAAGTATTTTTTGCCTTATCTTTGGGTTTTGGTGTAATGATAACCTTATCATCTCACCTTAAGAAAAATGAGAATTTAATCAAAACTTCTGTTTATACAGGAATTTTAAACACTCTCATAGCAGTGCTTGCTGGATTTATGATTTTCCCAGCTTTATTTAGCGTAGGTTTAACCCCTGATAGTGGGCCATCTTTGGTTTTTAAAACCCTACCTGTTGCATTTTCACATATACCTTTTGGAAGTATAATTTGCGTGTTTTTCTTTTTACTTTTAATCATCGCTGCACTTACTACAAGCTTGCCAATTTATCAAGTAATCATTAGTGTTTTGGAGGAAAAATTTAAACTAGCTAAAAATACTGCTATCAATCTAACACTTGGAAGTATTTTTGTTTTGGGAAATTTACCATGCATACTTACTTATGGTCCTTTAAGAGATATTACTATCATCAAGGGAAAAAATATTTTTGATAGCTTTGATTTTATTAGTGGAAATATATTCTTTGTTTTAACCGCATTTTTTTGTTGTATTTATGTAGGTTGGGTGCTTAAAAAAGATGCTATTTATGAACTTTCCAATCAAAATATCCTAAAAGGAAGTATTTTTAAACTATGGTATTATTATGTTAAATTTATTATACCTTTGATTATTTTAGTGATTTTTTATTTTGGAATTTTTTAATTTATACTCATAACGCTTTAACATGCTTATATTTCCTTCAAGGCCTCCTTGATGGATATATAAGATTTTTCTACCAAATTGCTCTTTATGAGCTAATAAAGTTTTAAAACCCACCATATCATAAAGCAAATCAAACTCCACTCCACATTCTTTTTTTAAATCCTTATAAAGCTCATAAAATTCTAAATAAGGCTTAGCAAAATGATATTTTTTAGGTGAATTTAATATGGTTAAATTACCAAAATCATAATTTGGCTCTAAGCTTAAAATTTGCTCTTTTAAATATGCACTATCGCCCACACAAGCACATGTAAAAACTTTAAATTTACTATGTTTAGCCAAAAAAGCCGCAGAAGTTCCTGTACCTGAAGGTAAAAAAATACTTACATTTTCATTTAACTGCTCACTAAGCTCTAAGGCTAGTTGCTGGTATCCAAATTCAGCTTCTTTTATAGCCACACCCTCTTCTATAAAAATATCATCATCTTTTTTCAAGGCTAAAGCTTGCAGTCTTCTTGTGGGATAGTTTATATTTTCTATCAACTTCACATTGTGTTTTAATGCAAATTCTAAATTTCCATGGGGATTTTCTTTTAAAAAAGAACTCATTTTTTCACAAACAAAAATGAGCAAAAAATCATTTTCGTAACAAAACTTAGCTAAAGCAACTAAAGCATTACTTTGAGAGGAGCCAAAAGAAATAAATCTTTGTCCTTTTTTAAATAAATGTTTATTTTTTTCAAAAAAGGCTAGTTTTCTAGCCTTATTTCCATTAATATAACCTAGTAAATCATCTCTTTTGAGTAAAAATTCAAAATCTTTGTATTTTAAAACATCAATTCTACTTGCTATCAAGGTATTTTTCAACCTTTTCTAAAGCATTATTTGTATTGATATTAAACTTAATCTCTATTCTACGACTTGCCTCTTTGTCTTCTTTACCATCTTTCATAATCACATCAGAATAAGATCTACCACTTGCCATTAAAAGTTTTTGCAATCTTGGATCTTTGTAAAATGAGTGTATAAAACTCATCACAGCATAAGCTCTTTTTTGTGATAAATCAAGATTATATATATAAGAGCCTGCACTATCCGTATGCCCTTCTATGACTATATTTTCTATACTATTTAAGATATTTTCATCTTTTAAGATATTGTCAAAATACTGTGTTAAAATTGCCTTTAAATTCTCTTTTGCTTGAGCTTTTAGAGTAAAAGAATTTGTATCAAAAAGCACTTCAGAAGGTAAAACTATCGCGCCTGTATTAGAATCTAGAGTAATATTAGTATCAAATTTTGCTTGAAGATTTTTGATGGTATTTTCTTTGATTAATCCTAGTTCTTTGATTTTGCTTTTCGCCTCATCAAAATTACGCTCTAATTCTTTGATTTCCTCATCTTTTTTATTTAATCTTTCAAGTAAAGCAAAAATTTGCTGATCTTTTTCATCTAAACTTGAATTTAAATCTTGATTAAGTTTAGTAATATTAGCTTCTAAAGCTTGTTTTTGCTTGTTGATATTATCAAGTGTACTTGAGGTATTACTTAATTTTTGGCTAAGACTTTTTAAAATATCTTCTTTTTGGTTTAATTCTTCTTTATTCTCTCTTAAGCGTTCTTCTTGTTTTTGTAAATTTTCTTTTATGATTTGTAAATCACTTTGAGTTAAAACATACTTAACAACTATAGCTCCAATAAGCAAAATAAATATAAAAAGCAAGCCCGCCATTAAATCTGCATAAGCTATCCAAAAATTATTTTCTTCATTGTTAGAATTATTTTTTATCATCTATTTTTTCATCTTCTTTTTGATTTTCAAGCTTTGCAATAACTTGTGTGGTTTGCTCATCTAATTCTTTGCTTTCTTCTTTAAATTCTTGCATTAGTGAAATTTTTTCGTCAATATTTTTTTCATCTTCATAAGCTTCTTTAAAAGTATGCATACCCTCTATAATACTTGCCCTAAAGCCTTCAAAAAGCTTAGTTTGATTATCAAGCATAAGATTTTGATATTTTTCAATATTATTTGAAAAATTATTTACCTTTTCATCTAAAGCACTCACACTTTTATCTAAATGCACAATCTTATCTGAACTCACATCTAAAAGTCTATTATATTGCTCTGAAATTCTTAAAGTTAAATCTTTTATGTTTGAATTTAACATATTTACCGCATTTGCAATCTCGCTATAAGTTTTAACAATATCTTTTTGCTCTCTTTGGGTTTTAGATAAATCACTCATAGTTTGTTTTACATGCTCACTGCTTAATCTTACAGCTTTTTCTTCAGCATTTACAAGTTCTTGAAAAACTTTAAATTTTCTATCTATTGTATTATCTAGTTCTTTAAAAAATTCCTCATTGCTTACATGTTCAAAAATCGTGCCTATTTTTTCAAAATGTTGCAAACTTTCTTGAAGGTATTTTCTATCAATTTCTTCTTTAGACCAGAAAAAATCGCTTGTTGCATTTTTTTGACGATTTAGAAGTTTTTGGAATTTACTACTACCGTATTTTTCAAAAAATATCCACCAAAGTGCTAAGAAAATTCCATAAATTGATACATAAAAGGCTGTTCCTACTCCATTTAATAAAACTGAAATTTCTTGTTCTAAGCCTGCTGTGTCGCTTGAATTAAAATTTGGCATAGACATGGCTATACTTATAAAAGTTCCTAAAATACCAAGCATAGGAAAAATAGCTGCACCCACAGAAGCAAAATTTTCATTTCTCAAATCTTTCACATAAGCATATGCAAAATCATCAAAGCTAGCATTTGACTTTGTTTCTTTACCTATAACTAAAAAATGTTTCATAATATAGCGTTTTAATATCAGCTTAAACTCATCTTTTTGTTGCTCAAAAATACTTGAAGCATAATCAGCACTATGTCTAGCAAAGATCAAAGCCACTAAAAAGATAATCCCTATCATTACAACACTATGTAATTCTACTTTAAAATCAATCTTTCCAAAATACCCTAAAAGCACTAAAATATACAATATAGCAGGGATAAAAATAATCTTTAAATAAGCAACAATTCCTGTGCTACCTTTTCCTTCAGGTAATACAAGATCAGAAAAATCATCAGTTGTTTTAACTTCCATTTTATAAACCTTTGTTAATTTTACTCTAAAAATTTAAAATCTTCACAGGAAAATCAACTAAGAGTTATAAAACTCTTAGTTTCTATCGATACAATTTAAATCGCTAAAAGCACATTCTAAGCGTTTGATCATACTCTCTTCGCCCGCTCTAAGCCATACTCTTGGATCATAATATTTTTTATTTGGCTTATCTTCTCCATCTGGATTACCAATTTGGCCTTGCAAATAAGCTTTATTTTTAAGCTCATACTCTCTAACACCATCCCAAAAAGCCCATTGTGTATCTGTATCAATATTCATCTTAATTACACCATAGCTAAGTGCTGCTTTGATATCCTCTATATCGCTACCACTGCCACCATGGAAAACAAAATTGATTGGTTTATCTTCACCAAGATTGAATTTTTCTTTTACATAATTTTGAGAGTTTTTAAGAATTTCAGGTCTTAAAATCACATTTCCTGGTTTATATACTCCATGTACATTACCAAAACTAGCTGCAATTGAAAATCTATCACTAATTTTAGAAAGTCTCTCATAAGCTAATGCTACATCTTCAGGCTGAGTGTATAATTTTGCATTATCAATATTAGTATTATCCACTCCATCTTCTTCACCACCCGTACATCCTAGCTCAAGCTCTAAAGAAATTCCAAGCTCAGACATTTGTTTTAAATAATTCTCACAAGTGCCTAGATTACTTTCTAAATCCTCTTCACTTAAATCAATCATATGAGAGCTAAACAAAGGCTTACCTGTTTCTTTTTTAAACTCAATATTTGCTTCAATCAAAGCATCAATCCAAGGAAGTAATTTTCTAGCAGCATGATCTGTGTGTAAAATTACTGGAACTCCATAAGCTTTTGCCATTAAATGCACATGTCTTGCACCACTTATAGCACCAAGCACATCAGCTTTTGGACAAGCTTTTCCTGCTACAAATTTAGCTCCACCATTTGAAAATTGAATAATCACAGGTGAATTAACTTTTTTAGCACTTTCTAAAACCGCATTAATAGAATTTGTCCCCACGACATTTACCGCAGGGATAGCAAATCCTTCTTTTTTTGCATAATTATATACGGTATTTAGATCATCGCCACTTAAAACACCTGGTTTGACAAGATCTAATACACCCATTATTTATATTCCACTTTTGCTTTTTGACGAAGCTCTTGAGCTTTTTTATTCATAAGTTCTTTAAATTCTTCCATTTTGATATTGCTTTCAATACCTGCTTTTACTTCATTATAACTCATAGTACTTTTCGCTCTAGCATCTTCTTTTAAAATAATATGATATCCAAAATCACTTTTTACTGGTGTTTTAGAAATAGTACCTTTTTTCATAGAAAAAGCTGCATCAGCAAATGGTTTTACCATAGTTGATTCAGCAAACCATCCAAGATCACCGCCTTGAGCCGAAGAACCTTTGTCGATTGATTTTTCTTTTGCAAGTTGAGCAAATTTATCATTTAAAGCTTTTCCACTTAACTTACTAAGCTCGGCAATAATATCTTTAGCTTCTTTTTCACTAGTTACCAAAATATGCTTAGCTTTTACTTGAGCTGGTTTAGTAAATTTATCTTTATTTGCTTCATAGTATTTTTTAGCCTTAGCATCATCATTTTTGATAGAATCAAAAATTTTCTTTTGATAGATATTTACCATGATAGCTTCTTTAGCACGCTCTAATTCTTCTTTATATGAAGGATCATTTTCTATTTTTTGAGCTTTAGCGTCTTTTAATACAAGTTGTTGGATGATATATTGATCAATGATTGCTTTTTTTTGTTCAGCTGGTAAGTCAGTGATTTTAGCACCTCTTAACATAGGAGCAAAAAACTCATTTACTTCTGTATCGCTAATATTGTTTCCATCAAGGGTGGCAACCACCGCAGCATTTAAACTCAAACCTGTTAATAAAGCCGCAGCAACTAAAGAAATTTTTTTCATTGTTTTTCCTTTGAAATAGTTTTGTTGATTTTATTATATCTAAACTTTATTTAAAGCCGATTAACATACAATAAGTTTATGAAAAGAAATTTAGAAATTAAAGAATTATTTTTAAAACATTTTGGACAAGCAAAAACAGAATTAGTTTTTAGTAATGCTTATGAACTTATAGTTTGTGTTATGCTTTCAGCTCAATGTACTGATAAAAGGGTTAATCTCATCACACCTGCTTTATTTAAAGCTTACCCTAGTGTGCAAGATTTAGCTAAGGCAAATTTATCTTCTTTAAAACTTTTGATTAATTCTTGCTCATTTTATAATAATAAAGCACAAAATTTAATCAAAATGGCTCAAGCAGTTTGCGAGCAATTTAATGGTGAAATTCCAATGGACGAGCAAGATTTGAAAACTCTAGCAGGTGTAGGACAAAAAACTGCACATGTAGTGATGATAGAATGGTGCGGGGCTAATTGCATGGCTATAGATACCCATGTATTTAGAGTTTCGCATAGACTTAATCTTAGCAAAGCCAAAACTCCTGAAGAAACCGAAAAAGACTTAACTAAAATTTTTAAAGATAATCTAAACTATCTTCATCAAGCTATGGTGCTTTTTGGGCGTTATACATGTAAAGCTAAAAATCCTTTATGCAAAGAGTGCTTTTTAAATCATTTATGCAAAAGTAAAGATAAGAAAATTTAATCTAGCACCAATTTAGTGCTAGATGATTTTAATGAAAGAATGGTAGATACAAAAAAGCATTGATCACTAAAGCATTTACTATATCTATGAAAAACGCACCCACTAAAGGTACAATAATAAATGCCATATGGCTCATACCATAGTGATTTGTTACAGTTTGCATATTTACCATAGCTGTTGGAGTAGCGCCCAAACCAAAACCACAATGTCCTGCTGCTAAAACTGCTGCGTCATAATCTTTTCCACATACCCTAAAAGTGATAAATATAGCATAAGCAGCCATCATAGCAACCTGAACAGCTAAAATTACCAACATCGGTAGTGCAAGAGTTACTAAATCCCAAAGATTAATAGTCATTAGAGCTAAAGCTAAAAATAAAGATAAGCTTACATTACCCAAAACTGATACTTCTCTATCAAATACATGATGAATTTTTGTAGCTGATAAAACATTTCTTAAAACCACACCTACAAAAAGACAATACACAAAAGTTGGTAAAGTAAAACCTGTATTTGTTTTAATATAAGTAGACAAAGCACTACCTATTAATAAACATAAAGCAATTAATGCCAAAGATTCTATAAAAGAAGAAGGTGTGATTAGTCTTTCTTTTTCTGGAGACTGGAAATTTAAAATCGCATCTTTATCATCATTTTGCTTTGGAACTACTAACTTATATTTATTGACTAAATATCTTGCAACAGGCCCACCTATGATACCACCTGAAATAAGCCCAAAAGTAGCACAAGCAATAGCAACAGTAGTTGCACTAGAGTAAAAATAAGGTTCTTTAATAAATTCAGCTGCCCATGCTGCACCTGTTCCATGACCGCCACTCATTGTAACAGAACCTGCTATAAGTCCCATTAGTGGATTTTGCCCCATAGCACTTGCCACACCTATGCCAACTATATTTTGTGCAAAAAGCAAGCCAACAACAACAACTAAAAAAATTGCTAATTTTCTTCCACCCTTTTTTAAAGAAGCAAAATCAGCTAACAAACCAATACTTGAAAAAAATGCAAGCATTAAAGGATCTTTCATAGATTCATCAAATTTAATATCCAATGAGAAGAAACTATGTAAGATCAAAAGAATAATCGCAGCAATCCCACCACCAACAACTGGCTCAGGGATATTATAATCACGAAGAAATTTTACCCTTTTAATGACAAATACGCCTAAAAGCAATACTATAACCATAGTAACTAGCGTTGCATAAAAATCAAATTTCATAATTCTCCTTTGTTTGATTTATTTATCAATTGTATTCTAAATGACTTTAAAACAACGCAAATAAACAACACTCTTTTCTTATAATATTACAAAATGAAACACTTTTAGTCTTTTTTACTCTGAAATTAAAACAATATTGTGATATAAATTAATATTTTTAAGCAAAGATAGCTTTGCTCTGCTAAGCTCTTGGAGTGAATTTATAAGCAAAGCGTCCGCATCAAGATAATCTTTTAGTTCACTGCGACCTAATTCATATTTTTCTAAATATAGCTGTGTAATTTTTTCTTGATTAATATTGATATTTTTTACTAATTTTAACAAATCATTATAATACTTGTCATTTTCATAACAAAAATTAAATTCATGGATAGTTCTTTGTAATACATCTTTATATTCAACCAAACGAGCTTGGTATGTTAATTCAGAAATTTTTACATTTTGTTTTACTCTATAAAAGTCCAAAAATGGTAAGTCAATGGCGACATTGCCTCCTAAAATTAAAAATTTAAAACTCTCATCAATATTCTTATTATTCCCATCTAAATTTCCCAATATTTTTATGCTAGGTAAAATACTTTTTTGCACACTTGTATAATCCTTGTAAGAAGCCATAAGTTGATTTAGTTTTGCTTGAACTTGTGGTCTATAAGCAAGCATTTTTAATTCTATATCAAAATTAATTTTTTGCAAAGAAAAATCTTCAAGAGTATAATTTAGCATTTTATTAATCAAATGCTCATCATCTTTACCCAGTAAGTCTTTTATATTTTTAAGAGTTAAGTCTTTATTTTGTAAATTTGTAATGATATTTTGTTTAGTGTTTAATAAAGATTTTTTAATATTTAAAAGATCTATATATTCAACTTTTCCATAATTAAGTTTAGTAGTATAAATTTCTAGCATTTGCTCTAGATTTTTTAAATGTTTGTTTAATAAATGATCTACATCATTGAAATAAATAAATTCAAAAATACTATTTATCGCTAAATTAATCGTATCAAGCTCTAAAGAGCGTAACTCATACTCACTTGCTTTTGCTAAAAATTCAGAACTAGCAACTTGATCTGAAATTTTGCCATATATATCAAGCTCATAATTTAACATAATGCCATTTGAAAAACTATGCGTTTTTGTGCCATTGTTTAAATTTTTTCTTATATTTGCACCAAAATTTCCACTCAAAGTAGGATAAAGATCTAAATTTAAAAGCTTATATCTAGCTAAAGTACTTAAAAAATTAACCCTTGCTATATTTAAGTCTTTATTATTATCAATAATAGCTTTTAAGATATTATTTAAGTCTTGATTGTTATATTTTTCCCACCAAGCCTTGCTTGCGTTAAAATCTTCAAAATATTCTTTTTTTATTTGTTCTTGAGATACTTGTTCTAATTTTACTCCTACGCAGGCATTTAAAAAAAAGGCTATAAAAAATAATAAAAATATTCTCATCTCATTCCTTTGATAAAGCACTAATAGGATTTAAATTTGCTGCATTTTTTGCTGGGAAAAATCCAAAAACCACTCCGATTAAAACCGAACTTAAAAGCCCTAAAAATACCGAATTTAATGAAAGTATCATCGTAAAACCAAAATTTAAAGAATTAAATACTTCAATGATGATAAAAGAAAGTATTACTCCAAAAATAGCCCCTAAAGAACAAATCAACACAGCTTCGATTAAAAACTGCATTAAAATATCTTCTTTTCTAGCTCCAATAGCCATTCTAACTCCAATTTCTCTTGTGCGCTCACTTACTGAAACAAGCATGATATTCATCACACCAATACCACCTACTATCAAAGATACCACTGCAATAGAAGAAATAAGTAAAGTCAAAGTAGCAGTATTTTCCTCAATGGCATTTTTAATCGCGTCAGAATTTATAGTAAAAAAATCTTTTTTTCCGCGTTTAATCTCTAAAATTTTTACCATAGCTTCTTCAGCCAAAGCAGGATTTACCTCATCTTTTACCTTAGTTACTATAGCTCTTATTTGTTTATCTCCTGTGATTTTATTCATCAAAGTAGAATAAGGAGTATAAATTTTAATGGTATTTTCATCAGCTCTAAAGCCTTTATTATCTCTTTCTTTTTTTAAAACACCAACTATAGTTAAAGGTTGCTTGTTAAAAATCACGCTTTTACCTAAAACATCTTTAACGCTGATATTATCAAATAAAATTCTCAAAGCATTTTCATCTATAATGCAAATATTAGTATTATCTTTTATATCTTCATTATTAATAAACCTACCATCTACCATCACAAAACCTCTAAGTCTTAGATGATTTGGTCCTACTCCATAAATTCTAGCTTGTAAAGAATTATTCTTATAAGTTACCACCCCTATTTTACCCACATCTGCTTCTACTGCTTCTAAATAAGGCAAAGAACTTAAGGTTTTTAAATCACTTAAATTAAGCCTTGTTCTACCTGATCGAATATCTCCCAAGCCACGCCCTGAAACAACTTCTATAGTATTAGTCCCAATAGAGCTAATAGAAGCAAGTATGTTTTGTTGGGCTCCAAGCCCTAAAGCAACCACGCAAACTACTGAAGCTATGCCTATGATAATACCAAGCATAGTAAGCAAAGAGCGTAGTTTGTGTGCTACAATGGAAGCTATGGACATTTTTAAACTTTCAAAAAGCTGATTTTTAAGCAAATTAAAGCTTTTTTTCTCTTTTGGCATTAACTTAGTTTTTATTTCATCTGTTTTTTTTGCACCATTATCACTTATAATCTTACCATCTTTAATTTCTATAACTCTTTTTGCTCTAGCAGCTATTTCTCTATCATGAGTGACTAAAACTACGGTGTGTCCTTGCTCATTTAGTTTATTTAAAATTTCTAAAACTATCTTACCGCTTTTAGAATCAAGCGCACCCGTTGGCTCATCTGCTAAAATAAGCTCACCACCATTCATCAAAGCTCTTGCTATGGAAACTCTTTGCTGTTGCCCACCACTTAGTTCATTTGGCTTTGATAATTCTTTATGATCAAGCTCTAAAAAAGAAAGTAATTCTTTAGCCTTTTGCGATCTTTCTTGTTTATTTTTTCCTGCATAAACAGCAGGTAAGGCTACATTATCTTTAGCATTTAAAAGACTAAGCAAATTATATCTTTGGAAAATAAAACCAATTTTTTCGCGTCTAATTCTTGCTTTTTCATCTTTGCTTAAATTAGTTACTTCATATGCATCTAAAAAGTATTTTCCACTACTTGGCTCATCAAGTGTGCCTATAATATTTAAAAGAGAGGTTTTACCACTTCCTGATTGTCCTATAATGGCTACAAATTCTCCCTTTTGAATATAAAGATTAATATTTTCTAAAATAGTTGTATTATTAATCTTTTTTTGTATATTTTCTAAGCGTATCATTTTTTATTTTTACCTATGATAACTAAATCACCCTCATTAATACCATCTAAAATTTGAGTATTTAAACTATCTTTGATACCTAATTTAACAGGTGTTTTTACACTTATATTATTGGCTTTTAAAATTTCTACATAATAACCACTTGTATCGCTTTTTATAGCCAAAGTTGGTATAACTAAAGTATTATTTTCTGTTTTAATAGCAATTTCATTTTCTGTACTCATACCTATGCGTAAAAAATTATTATCATTTTTTACAAAAACCCTTGCATAATAATATACAGCGCTAGTGCTAGTACTTGAGTTTGAGTTTAAATTTGTATTGCTTGTTGCATCACTTATGGTAGTATTTGCTGGATCTATACTTGAAATAGTTGCTTCATATTTTTTATCAGGCTCATTTAAAATGCTAAATTTTACCTTTTTTCCAACACTGATTTTATTAATATCAGCTTCAGCTATTTGCATACGAATTTCCATTTCACTTAAATCGGCCAAGCGCACTATACTTGGTGTATTTTGGTTTGCATTTACAGTTTGCCCCTCTTCAACTGCTACATTGATAATCTCACCCTTACTAGGTGCAGTTATAGTAGTATAAGCTAAATCTTTTTGAGCATTTTTTAAAGAAATTTCAAGTTGAGTAGTTTGAGCTTTTAAATCAGCCACATTTGCTCTTAAGGCATAAAAAGTATTTTTAAGATTTTCAAGATTTTCTAAAGAGGTAGCCTTTTTAGCATAAAGCTTTTGCTCTCTTTGGTATTGTTTAGTAGCTATATCAAGAGCAATTTTTTTACTTTCTAAATTTGCCTTTGCACTTTCAAGTCTAGCTTTGGTAATATCTAAATCATTTTGTTGTTTATCTTTATCAATTTGCGCGATTAAATCACCCTCATTAATACGATCGCCCAATTTTACATATAGTTTAGTAATTTGCCCACTAACTTGTGCACCAACATCAACTTGGGTTTTTGCATAAACTTCACCTATTGCTTCTATGCTTTGAGTAATGTCTTGTTTTTTAACCTCATAAGTTAGATAATTATATTCTTCCTTATTTGCAAAAAAGTAAAAATACACCCCTATAATAAGTATAATCAAAAATATGCTTAAATAAATTATTTTTTTCATTTTAATCCTTTAAAAACCGCATAATAAAACATTTGTGTGAAGCAAAAATAAAATTGTAGCAATAAAATATAATTTTAACAATTTTAAAGCTTATAAGATATAAGATAAATTAAACTAAAAATAAGGAAATTATATGCAAGATTATTTAAATTTAATGCAAAATCGCTCTTCCATTAGAGCATATACTCAAGAAAAAATTTCTAGAGAGAACTTAGAATATATCTTAGAATGTGCTAGATTATCTCCTAGTTCTTTAGGGCTTGAACCTTGGAAATTCTTAGTTTTTCAAAAAGATGAACATAAAAAAGAAATTGCCAAAATAGCTAACAATCAAAACCATGTAGCAAATTGTGCTGCTATTATTGTTGTGATCTCAAGAGCTGATTTTAAAGATTATTTTGAAGAAAAACTAAAAAAGCGTGGTTTAAGCCAAGAAGAATTAAATAAACGCTTGCAAACCTATAAGCCATTTTTAGACGCAATGGATTTAGAACAAAGTTTTATTTATGCAAAAGAGCAAAGTCATCTTGCCATTGCAAATATTATCAATGCTGCTTATAGTTTAAATTTAGGTTCGTGTATTATCGGTGGCTTTGATAAAGATAAAATCAATCAATATTTAAATTTAGACACTACCAAACAAAGAGTATCTATGCTCATTGCTCTAGGACATGCCCAAAAAAATTCTAGTACAGAAAAAGCTCGTTTTGCATTTAATGAAGTGGTAGAATTTAAAGATTAATCAAATATCAAAACTCCATTTAAATTTTATATAATAAAATAATATTTTTAAAATAAAATGGAGTTTTAAATGCAAGGAAATTTTTTAAAGATTTTTGGCGTATTGCCATTTTTAGCAGTAGCTTTTATTAACGCTTTTGTGGATTTAGGACACAAAATCATCATACAAAATACCATTTATAAATTTTATGAAGATAGCACCCAACTTTTTCTAACTGCTATTGTCAATGCTTTAATGCTTTTGCCTTTTATTCTTATGCTTTCACCATCTGGATTTTTAGCGGATAAATTTCCTAAAAATAAAATCATGAAAATATCTGCATTATTTTCAGTAATATTAACTTGTATTATTTGTTTGTGTTATTATCTTGGAGCATTTTGGCTTGCATTTACAATGACTTTTATCATGGGAGTGCAATCTGCCTTATACTCTCCTGCAAAATATGGCTTTATAAAAGAATTAGTAGGAAAAGAGCTTTTAGCTATGGGAAATGGAGCTGTCAATGCAGTAAGTATTGTGGCTATTTTAGCCGGTATGGCAGTATTTTCTCTAAGCTTTGAAATGCTTTTTGAGTCAAATTTTAACACTCCTTCGGATATTTTAACACAAATTGCACCTTTGGGTTTTGTATTAATAGCTTTTGCTTTATTAGAACTTTTTTTAGCTTATAAACTTCCTAGCTTAAAAGAAGAAGATAAAAATTTAAGTTTTGATAAAAAACAATATTTACAAGGAAAGCTTTTAACCTCTAATTTAAAAACAATATTTTCTCATAAAATTATTTGGCTTTGTATTATAGGAATTTCACTTTTTTGGGCCATATCACAACTTTATTTAGTGAGTTTTCCTGTATATGCAAAAAATGATCTTTTCATAGAAAATACCTTTTATGTACAATGCTCTTTAGCTTTTTCTGGTATAGGAGTGATTATAGGATCACTTATTAGTGGTAAGTTTTCTAAAAATTACATCGAATTAGGTCTTATACCACTAGGTGCTTTAGGGATTTTTCTAATGAGCATTTTAATGCCATTTTTAGAAAACTTACTAAGTTATAGTGTAGTATTTTTTATTTTTGGTTTAAGCGGAGCATTTTTTATCATACCTTTAAACTCTCTAATACAATTTCATGCAAAAGAAAATGAACTAGGAAAAGTCTTAGCAGGAAATAATTTCATACAAAATATTTTTATGTTAGGCTTTTTAGCACTAGCTACTTTTGCTGCTTATGCTAAAATTGAAGTGATAAATTTGTTTTATTTTATCATCGCTGTGGCATTTTTTGGAAGCATTTATGTGCTAAGTAAATTGCCTTTTTCTTTAGTGCGTTTATTAATGAGTATAGCGTTTTTTCAACGCTACCGTTTATTGGTAGAAGGTTTTGAGAATATTCCTGAAAAAGGTGGAGCGTTATTACTTGGCAATCATATATCTTTTATAGATTGGGCTATTGTGCAAATGGCTATACCAAGAAAAATTTATTTTGTTATGGAAAAAAGCATTTATTCTAAGTGGTATATTAGAATTTTTCTTGATAAATTTGGAGTTATTCCTGTTTCAAGTGCTTCTAGCAAATCAAGCTTAGAGCTTATTGCTATGCATATTAAAAATGGAAATTTAGTTTGCCTTTTCCCAGAAGGAGTGCTTTCACGCCATGGACAGCTTAATGAATTTAAAGGTGGATTTGAGTTAGTTTGCTCAAAATTAGAAGAGCAAGATGGAGTGATTTTACCTTTTTATATTAGAGGACTTTGGGGAAGTGCTTTTTCAAGAAGTGATGAAGAATTTTCAGCAAGAAACCGCAAAATAAGCAAAAGAAAAATCGCTATTGCTTTTGGAAAAAGCTTGCCAATACACACTAAAAAAGAAGTGGTTAAAGCAAAGGTTTTTGAACTTTCATTTATTGCTTGGAAATCTCAATGTGAAAGTATGCATACTATAGCTAGAGCTTGGATAGATAGCGCTAAAAGAAATTTAAGTCAAATAGCTATTGTTGATCCTTTAATAGGTGGTATTACTTATAGAAAAATGCTTGCTTTAAGTTTAGTTTTTAGCTCTTTTATAAAAAATAGATCGCATGAGTTAAATATACAACCTACCCAAGGAAGCTATGCTCCAAAAGAAGAATGTATAGGAATTTTGCTCCCTGCTTCTATGGCTAGCTCTCTTTGTAATCTAGCTGTATTACTTGCAAATAAAATCGTGGTAAATTTAAATTTCACAGCAGGTGTAAAAGCAATAAATCAAGCCATTCAAAGCTCTCAAATTCAACAAATTTATACTTCTAGAAAATTTATGGAAAAATTAGAAAATAAAGGTATAAAACTAGAATTTGAAGAGCATGTTAGAATCATTTTTATGGAAGATATTATCGCAAACTTTAAAAGACAAAAACTCAAAATCTTTTCTATGCTTGCTTTAGTAAGTATCTTACCTACTTGTTTAATAAAAGCATTATTTGCATCTAATAAACAAAACCTTGCCATAGCTGCTATATTATTTAGTAGTGGTAGCGAGGGAACACCTAAGGGGGTAATGCTAAATAATCGCAATATTTTAAGCAATATAGCTCAAATTTCAGATGTATTATGTGCAAAAAATGAAGATGTTGTCTTATCTTCTTTGCCACCTTTTCATGCTTTTGGATTAACTGTAACTACTTTTATGCCTTTATTAGAAGGGATTAAAAGCATAACACATGCTGATCCAACAGATGCGCTAGGTGTAGCAAAAGCTATAGTAAAAAACAATGTTAGCATTATGTGTGCTACTTCAACTTTTTTAGGTATTTATGCAAGAAATAAAAAACTTGATGCGATTATGTTTGAAAGCTTAAGGATTATCGTTTCAGGTGCTGAAAAACTCAAAAGCGAAGTAAGAACTGCCTTTGAAATGAAATTTAAAAAACCTATTTTTGAAGGCTATGGAGCTACTGAAACCACTCCGGTTGCAAGTGTAAATTTACCGAATAAATTTGATCCTGACTATTGGATTTTACATCGTGCAAATAAAGAAGGTAGCGTAGGTATGCCTTTACCAGGAAGTGCTATACGCATAGTAGATCCATCTACTTATGAAAGTTTAAATCATGGAGAAGATGGATTAATACTCATTGGTGGCCATCAGGTTATGGTGGGTTATTTAAACAATAAAGAAAAAACCGATGAAGTTATCAAAGAAATCGATGGCATACGCTGGTATAATACCGGCGATAAAGGCCATGTAGATGAGGATGGCTTTTTATATATAGTAGATCGTTATTCTCGTTTTGCAAAAATTGGTGGTGAGATGATATCTTTAGGAGCTTTAGAAGAAGAAATTGCTAAATTTATCAATACAGATGTAGTAAAATTTTGCGCAGTTGCACTAGATGATGATAAAAAAGGTGAAATGGTATGCTTATTAGTAGAATGCCAAGAGCAAGATTTTGAAGGAATTTGTGAAGCAATTAAAAACTCTACTATGCCTGCTATTTTTAAACCAAGTAGATATTTTAAGGTAGAACAAATCCCACTTTTAGGCTCTGGCAAAGTGGATTTAAAAGGTGCTAAAGATTTAGCTAAAATCTTGCAAGAAAATTAATTCCCAAAGTAAATTTTACTTTGGGAAATTTTATAAACTATTTCTTTTAGTTTTACAATCATATTTTTTATCAAAAACAAGCTTATTATTTTCCTTAACTACTAATTTTCCCTTAATATAAAAATACTCCAAATCGCTAGTTTGTGTTAAGATTATATCCGCCTCCATCATACAACCCTCGCGTCCTATTTGCATTGTTTGAGTAATGGTATATTCTGCACTTAATGGGTTTTCATTTTGAAGTTTTAATTCTCTTTTTAAATTGTGCTTTACTAAAACATCAACCTCATCAAATCTATAAACACCTTCTCCAAAAACTCCACCAACACCATCTGTAATACAAGTCCAAGTATCGTTTAAAATATCATAAGAAATGCTTCTGTCCACCCTACCTTCTTCTAAAAGTGTTATTGGAGTTAAAGGAGCACTTTGTGGTTGCATATTGATTTTATCGCTATCTTGACCATTAAAACATGGTAAATTAAATTCACACTCATTTAAATCTAAAGTTAATGTTGAAATTTTTGGCATAGGCCAAAACATAGGCCAAAAAGAATTTGCTAATGATAATCTTATCTTAGAACCCTTGGCAAATCTATATCCACAAGCATCAAGTTTGATTTGCTTTTGGATAAATTCATCTTTTTTTAAAGGTATAAATTGCTCTTTATTATCACTTAATGCAAGATTGATTACTCCATAACTTACTCTTTTTACAAAACCATCAGCTCTAACTTCACTAAGTTGAGCAAAAAGCATAGCTTTTTCTTGATCGCTTGCAATTTTTACATTTAACATAGGAAAGCCTAAGACATCTAAATCCTGTTCTAAAAAATCACTTTCAAAAACAACTGCCATCCCATCATCCAACCTTTGATCGCTAGGACTTTCTCCTAAAACACCAGCTCCCATCCACTCTCCTGATAAAAGCCCATGATTTAATGGAGTGTTAATTTTGATAAATTCACTTGATTTTTTACATGTTAATTTATGCGGATTTAAATAGTATCTTTTATAGCTAATATCATTTTTAAAATCATTTAAAGCAACAAAACGACCTTCTACTTTCTCTGTTTTTGAATTTGGCTTAGAGCTTTTTTCAATATATGCTTGTATCATAGGAGCTTCAAATACATCGCTTTCTTCATTTTTAAGCCATTTATCCCACCATTTAAGTGCTTCTTGTAAAAAACCCATTGCAGGCAAAGGTAAGCCATCATGAGGATAAACATGAGCCCAAGGACCAACGATAGCTTTTTTTGGAACTTTCAAACCATTCATTAGAGTAAAAACAGGATTAGTGTAAGAATCAGCCCATCCATCTAATGCAAAAACAGGAACTTGTATATCATCATAATTTTCCCCAACAGACCCATGCTTCCAATAATCATCTTTTAAAGTATGCCCAAGCCATAATGTGGGCCATAAAGGCATGTTCTCAAGCCTATTGAACCATTTTTTTCTACCATTTGGATCAATTTTTGGATCAACAAAGCGTGATTGATATGCAAGCATGATATTACCCCACCAAAAATTATCATTAAGCAAACATCCGCCTTTATAATGAATATCCTCATTAAACCTATCATCAGTAAAACCTACTACTATAATTGCTTTTAAATTTTTAGGTCTTCTTGCTGCAACTTGTAAAGAATTAAAGCCACCCCAAGATTTACCCATCATACCAATATTCCCATCACACCATTCTTGCTTTGCAATCCACTCAATGACTTCTAAGGCATCATCTTGTTCTTGTTTTAAATATTCATCTTCTAATAAACCATCAGATTCCCCACTTCCTCTAATATCAACCCTAACAACCGCATAGCCATTACCACTAAAATATCCGTGCATAGGCTCATCTCTACCCCTTGTTCCATCATTTTTTCTATAAGGAATGTATTCTAATATAGCAGGAACTTTTTCTTTTACTTGAGGAAGCCAAATTCGTGATGAAAGCTTAGTGCCATCTTTTAAAACTATCCATTCATTTTCTATTACTCTAACCTTGTTTTTAAAGTTAAAAACAATTTCCTTCATTTCATCTCCTTTTTATTGTATTTTTTAATCCAAATCAAACAAAACATTACACCCAAAATAGCCATAACTATCATGATGGTAAAATATATATGAAAACCTTTTACACCTGGGTATCTATCTAATAAATCTCCAGCAAGTAATGGTGCAAAAACTTCAGGCAAATACCCAAAAGTAGATACAATACCTATAGCCATACCCGCTAAATGTATAGGAATTTTTCCCTCACTAAGTAAAGAATAATAAATTCCAAAATTAGAATACATAGCTATATAAATTATGACACAAGCAGAAGTTAAAACACTCATTTGTAAAAATCCATTTAATTTTGAACTAAGCATTAAAAAAATAACACCAATTCCCATTAAAATAAAGCCTATCATCATTATTTTAGCTTTTCCATATCCATCTGCTATAAATCCACCCACTACAGAAGAAACCGGACGAATATATTGAGCCAATACCGTTAAAATAGCTGCAAAAACAGCAGAAGTTCCTATAACATTGCTTGCATAAGGAGTAAAATAATAAAAACTCATGTTAAAAAAATATGTACAAAAAGTAATAGCAACCACAAGCCAAAGAGCAGAATTTTTCAAAAGAAAAACCAAGTCTTTGATTTTAATCTTCTCACTTTGCTCATTAATATCATCTTTCAAAAGAAAAAACAATAAAATAGCACTTGCAATAGGAGCTATAGAATAAAACACAATAACCATTTCTATACCTTGTGCGGCCAAGGCTTTTGTTTGAAAATATCCAAAAATACTCGTAGCTATAGCCAAATGTGCAGCACCAACAACTCCTCTACCGCCTTCAAAAATTCCATAAGCCCTTGCTTGTTCTTTAGAATTTGCTAAGCTCCTTACTATTTTCATCAAAGAAGGCCAAAAAGTTAATAATGAAGTAATCCCCCAAATTCCATAAATAATCAAAAGTGCATTTAAAGAAGTAAAATATAAATGCAATAAACCACCAAGCCCTGTAGCAATTAAAGAAAAAATCAATAACTTTTTTGGTGCAAAACGATCTGCTAAATAACCTCCTAAAGCATAAGAAAACAAACCAAGCAATCCATAAGCACTACCCAAAAGCCCCATTTCAAAATTATTTAAATGATAAAGACTCATATAATCATCATAATAATACTTTCTAAAATAAGGTAAACCATAAATAATAGATCCGCAAAAGGATAATAACAATAATGTTAAAAAATTATTTTTTAAACTTTGTCCTGTATTTTGTCCCATCAAAAACTCCTTTTGTATACTATATATAATTTTTATGTTTTTTTGCTTTTATATAAGTGATTTTATGCAAAAAATATTATAATAATATATTTTTTACACATTTTAATCTACTTTATTATAAAATTTTATTAATTTAATAATTTATAAGCATAAAAAATTTATTTACAAAATAAAAATAATTTCTGTTTTTTATTTTTTATTATTGTTTTTTTGATACATTTACATAAACTAAAAATTAAAAAAGGGAAATAATGAAAATTTTTGATATGGTAGTTATTGGTGCTGGCCCTGCAGGTATTGCAGCGGGAGTAGAAGCTAAAATAAAAAATAAAGAAGTTATTGTTTTAGAAAAAGCTGATGCGATTTGTCAAACCTTAGTAAAATTTTACAAAGAAGGCAAAAGAGTAGACAAAGCTTATAAAGGTTGTGATAGCACAAATCACGGGCATATAAATTTTGAAGATGGAACTAGAGAAAGCACAATAGAAACTTTCCAAAATGCCATTAAAGAGCACAATCTTGAAGTAAAGCTTTCTAGTGAAGTTGAAAGTGTTAAAAAAGATGGAGAAAATTTCATAGTTAGCACTGCAAATGAAAATTATATTTGTAAAAATGCAGTTATTGCCATAGGTAGAATGGGTAAGCCAAATAAACCAAACTATACTTTACCTATAACTTTAACTAAAATCATCAATTTTAATGCAAATTCAACAAGCCAAGATGAAAAAATCTTAGTTGTAGGCGGTGGAAATTCAGCAGCAGAATACGCTATAGATTTAGCTAAAAATAACGATGTTACACTTTGCTATAGAAGAGAAACTTTCTCAAGATTAAATGATATTAATCTTGAAGATATTCAAAAAGCTTTTGAGCAAGGCAGTGTAAAAGCAAAACTCGGCATAGATATAACTGGTATTGAAGATGAAAATGGTAAAGCTAAAGTAAATTTCACTAACAATACAAGTGAAATTTATGATCGCATTATTTATGCTATTGGTGGTTCAACCCCGCTTGATTTCTTACAAAAATGCTCTATAGAAGTTGATGAAAAAGGTGTGCCAAGCTTTGATGAAAATAAAGAAAGCAATGTAAAAGGATTATTTATCGCAGGTGATATAGCGAGTAAAAACGGAGCTTCTATTGTAGTGGGTTTAAATGATTCATTTAAAATCTGCGATCATCTTTATAAATGCTAAAACTCTTTCAATATTCAAAAGGCTATCGTTATAATAATGATAGCCTTTTGCTTTTTGACTTTTTATCTAAAAATAACTTAAAAGGAAATATCCTTGATATAGGATGTGGATGTGGAATTTTAGGACTTTTAGTAAAGCAAAAATTTCCAAATTCAAAAGTTTATCTACTAGATATTCAAGAGCAAAATATCAAACTAAGTTATAAAAATGCTAAAGAAAATAAACTTGAAATTCAAAGCATTTGCGAAGACTTTTTAAACTATAAAAGTGATATAAAATTTGATTTTTTGATCTCTAATCCTCCATTTTATAAAAAAAATACACAAAAAAGCCAAGATTTACATTTATGTATATCAAGATATCAAGAATTTATGCCACTTGAGAAGATGTTTGCTAAAATAAATACTTTAATCAAGCCAAATGGTAGTTTTTTTATGTGCTATGAGGCAAGTTTTTTAGATGAAATTTGTGCTTCTTTAAAGCAATTTAAATTAAAGCTAGTTTCTCTTCAATGCATTCACACCAATACACAAACTAATGCAAGGCTTGTTTTAATGCATATTAAAAAAAATAATAAAAGCCCTTGTGTGATAATGCCTACGCTTTTTATGTATGAAAATAATGTTTTAAATCCAAAAATTAGTGAAATTTATGAAAATACAGGAACTATAAGCTATGATATATAAAAAAGACTTTGATTATTCTTTTGATGAAAATGCTTGTAAAATATGCGGTGGAAAATGCTGCATTGGAGAAAGTGGATATATCTATGCTAGCAAAGAAGAGCTAGAAGCTATTGCTGCTTTTTTAAATTTAAACTTTGAAGCCTTTAAAGAACAATACCTTATCAAAGTTGGATTTAAATATAGTTTTAAAGAAGTAAAGCATGAAAATGGCTATCGTTGTATTTTTTTTGATACAATGTATAAAAAATGTTTAATTTACAAGCATAGACCAAAACAATGTAAAACTTTTCCATTTTGGGAGTATTTTAAAACACACAAAGAGGAGTTGAAAGAAGAATGTATAGGGGTTTGCTTTCACTAATTATCGTTTTTATCCTAACAAACCTTGCTTTGGCTAAAAGCGAAGATAAAATCTTACAAGCACTCATTTATGAAGAACATGGACAGTTTCAAAAAGCATGTGATATTTATACAAATTTATTTCATGAAAATAATGAAAGTATCTATTTACAAAAAGCATTGCTTTTAGCTTTGGGTGCTAACTTAAAACAAAAAGATGAACTTTTAAAAGCCTCTAAAGAATTTTTAAATCATACAGCTATTGCAAGATTAAATGCTTTGCATTTTTCTGAAATAGGAGATTATAAACAAGCCGAAACTATACTTTATAAACTCATTAAAGAAGAGCAAGATTATAGAAACTATGAAATACTAGGTGATATTTTTGCTAAAAAAGCTTTATACACCAAAGCTTTAGAGCAATACAATCTTGCTTATAAGCTTTTTGAACATGAAAATTTATTACTTAAAATAGTTGAAATTAATATTAAAAATAAAAATATTGATCAAGCTAAAAAAGCTTTAGAAGAATTTGTAAAAAATTCACAATGCACTCTTAAAACATGCACCCTACTTTTAAAAATTTATCAAGAGCAAAAAAACAATAAGGCAAGCATTCAAACCCTTGAAAAACTATATAAACTCAACAATGATATTAAATATATATATGCTATGATAGAATTACTAGTGCAAGAAAAAAATTATAAACAAGCTCTAAATTTAGTCCAACAATACAACATAGATCCTGATACTAAAATTTTCTTATATACACAAACAAAAAATTATAAAAAAGCTTACGAAATAGCTTTAAAACATTATGAACTTAGCAAAGATAAAAAATACCTTTCTATGGCAGGGGTTTTAGAATTTGAAATTTATATGGATTCTAAAAGTAAAAAAATCACAGATCCAAAAATTCTAGCTTCTATTATGAAAAAATTTGAACAAAGTGTAGATGTGCGTAGCGATGCTTTATATCAAAACTACTATGGCTATGCCTTAATCGAATATGATATTGATATTGCAAAAGGCATAGAATTAGTAGGCTGGGCGCTTGAACAAGAACCACAAAATCTTTACTACCTAGACTCTTTAGCTTGGGGCTATTATAAACTTAAAAATTGCAAAAAAGCTTATGAAATTTTACAAAAAACATTCCACGATAAAGAATTTGCAAATTCCCAAGAAAGCAAAGATCACTTAAAGGCCATTGAAAAATGTTTAAAACAATAGATTTAAAAGATCATTTTTCAAAAACACAAAAAATTCTAGAAAATAAAAAAGAAATTTTTCCTTATGATATGCTAGGCAGAAGCCTAGCTTCTAATGCTTTTTATCCTAAAGATATTTACACACTTTTGCTTGAAAGAAAACTTTCGCATTTTTTATACTCCAAAGATTTAAATTTTAATCATGAAAATTTTGATGCTATCGTTTTACCAACAAGTCCTTTGCTTAATCAAGACATACAAAATTTAAGTCTTTTTAGACGCTATCATGAAAAACCCATTGTGCAATTTGACTTTATTTTTGATGAATATCAAATTTTAGAAAGCTTAGTATATGGGGCTGATGCGTTTATTGTATTTCCTAAAATGCTAAAAACTATGCAACTAAAAAAACTTTATAATTTTACAATACATCTTGGCTTAGAGGCCATTTTTTATATTGAAAGCAAAAGCGATCTTAATAATGCTATTTTAGCAGGAGCTAGAATTTTTTTATTAGAAGATGAAAAACTATTACCTTTGATACCAAAAAATAAAGCTCTTATAAGTAAAAATATCAAAAATCTACATGCTTGCATAAAGGAGAGTTGATGGAGTATTTATACGCACCTTGGAGGGATGTTTATTTTAATAATAAAGATAAAAATTTTTGCCCTTTTTGTCATTGTAAGTATGAACTCAATGAAGATGAAAAACTTGGGGTAATTTTTAGAGCTAAAGAATGTTTTGGCATTATGAATAAATACCCTTATAGTCCGGGTCATTTCATGATTATCCCTTATGAGCATTTAGAAAATATAGAAGATTTAAATAATGATACATGGCTAGAAATTAGCCATTTTGTGCGTATTGGAGTTAAAATTTTAAAAGAAAACTTTCATGCCAAGGGTGTTAATATAGGTATGAATTTAGGCAGTGCAGCAGGAGCTGGCATAGCGCCGCATTGTCATTATCATTTAATCCCAAGATGGCAAGGGGATACAAATTTTATCACTACCATAGGACAAACTAGAGTTTGTGGGAGTGATTTGGAAAAAGTTTATACCACCTTATGCAAAGCTTTTAAAGATTATGTATAAAGAAGTTGATTTTGAAAATTTTTTAAAATTTAATTTTGATCTTTTAATTGATGTAAGAAGTCCCAAAGAATACAAACTTGCTCATATAAAATCTGCGCAAAATTACTACGCATTAAATGATAATGAATTTGAAGAAATAGGCACACTTTATAAGAAAAATAAAGGCTTAGCTAAAGCAAAAGGTGCAAGTTATATTTGTAAAAATATGAGTGAACATATTAATAAACTTTATCAAAATTATAAAATAGGTTCTTTGGTGGGAATTTATTGTGCAAGAGGTGGTAAAAGATCAAAAGCTATTGCTTTAATCTTAGCTGAACTTGGTTATAGAGTTGTAAGATTAGAAGGTGGATACAAGGCCTATAGAAGTTATGTGAGTGAGTTTTTTAGGAAAGATTTAAATATTGAGTTTTTATGTCTTTGTGGTAATACAGCAAGTGGTAAAAGTGATTTAATCGAAACTTTAAATAATGCTTTAAATTTAGAAAAACTAGCTAACCACCAAGGATCAAGTTTTGGTAAAATTTATGGAGAACAACCAAGCCAAAAAGCCTTTGAAGATAAGTTGTTTTATTTTCTAAAAGATTATACTCACAAAACTTGTTTTATAGAAGCTGAAAGCAGACAAATTGGAAATTTAACTATCCCACTAAATTTATACAATAGTATGCAAAAAGCTAAGAAAATTTGGTGCGAGTGTGATATAAATTTACGCATTCAAAGAGTTTTAAAAAACTATACTCCAATGGATAAAAAAGTATTTTATCAATGCGTTGAAAAAATATCACCTTATATCAGCAAGGATTTTAAATTAAGACTTTGTAAAAATTATGAAGAAAATAATTTAGAACTTTGTGTAAAAATGCTTTTTGAATATTATGATAAAGTATATAAAAAACCTGCAAAAATTGATTATTTTATAAATAGCTCTAATTTAAATGAAGCTAAAAAATATCTTATGAGTTTAAACTCATAAGATTATATTTACAAAAATTACAAAAATAATACTTGAAAGAATTCCAGCAACTGGTAAAGTAATAACCCAAGCTAAACCAATAGGTTTCATCATACCCCATTTAGCATCTTTATTAAACACCCCTATACCCAAAATAGCGCCGATTAAAATATGGGTTGAGCTAACTGGAATTCCAAGTTGAGTTGCTAAAAGTATAACAATACTTGCACCAAGTTCAGCACTAAAGCCTGTTGTTGGCTTAATTTCTGCTAGTTTTGAACCAACAGTTTGAATAACTTCTTTACCTAAAAACCAAAGTCCAATAACCAAAGCTATACCAAACATAAGCATTACAGCAAATGGCACTGGCGAACTTGGATTAATGGTATTATTTTTAAGCACATCTAAAATCGCAGCAAATGGCCCAAGAGCATTAGCTATATCATTAGCTCCATGCGAAAAAGCAAAACTAGAAGCAGTAAAAATTTGAAACCACGAAAAAATCTTTTCTATAGTTTTATTTACTTCAGTTTTTTTCATCAATCTTACAACAGCCAAAGTAACTATATAAGCAAAAATAGAAATAATAGAAACTATCCATAAATTCTGCACCATATCTAAAGTAGAAACTTTATTTAAACCTTTAAATAAAAACATTGACGCTATTATTAAAGCAGCTATCCCTGCAACCAAAGGAACATGAAATTTCATTTTAGAAAAAACATCTATATTTTTTTCTTTTTCTTTTAATTCTTTAATTTTTAACTTATATTCACTTCTTTTTTCATCATCATCTAAAACAATGGCACTTAATTCTTTAATTTGCTCTTCTTGACTTTTGTTTTTTAAATTGATAAAAAAATTTTCTTTAAACTCTTTTTTTTCTTTTTTAATTTCTTTTATTTGCATATTAATCAAAGCCGAAGGTTGAAGTATTTTTTTATAAATATAAGCATAAATTAAATACGCCACAAGTCCACCAAGTAAAGGAGAAATAACCCAACTCATAGCTATTTTATAAATACCATTCCAATTTACCATAGAAAAAGCTTGGTCTTGATCAAAAAATACAAACCCCATAGCTATACTTGAACCTACAATACCACCTATAATGCTATGAGTAGTAGAAACTGGAAGTCCTTTTTTTGTTGCTATAAATAACCAAATACCTGAACTTAGCAAAGCTGAAAGCATAACACATACAAATACCATAGGATCAACACTATCTGGTAAAACCACTATACCACTTCTTATAGTATTAGTTACTTCCCCACCTGCAAACACAGCCCCACTTAATTCAAATACTGCTGCAATAATTAAAGCTTGCTTAATAGTAACTGTCTTAGCTCCCACGCTAGTGCCAAATGAATTTGCAACATCATTACCGCCAACATTAAAGGCCATAAAAATTCCAAATACACTAGCAAGAATAAATAATATCATGGAATTATTAGGAATGTAATTATAACCCCAAACAAAAAAACACAAAACGCTTACAATAAAAATAAAAAATGCAATGGTATTGTCTTTACTCAAGCATTCTCCTTAAGAAATTATTTTAAGAATATTTTAGTAACTTTTACTTATTTTTTTCTTTGATTTGTAAAAATTGTAAAGCAGATTTTACTGCTTGCATATAACTTTGTAAGTTTATTTTTTCATTTTTATAAGCCCTATCATAAGCTGTTCCATGATCAACACTAGTTCGAATTATGGGTAAATTTAAACTCGCATTAATACTTTTATCAAAATACAAAGCTTTTAAAGGTGCTAAGGCTAAATCATGATACATGCTGACTAAATACTTGCATTTACTTAATGCAAAAGGAGTAAAAGCACTATCGGCCACTAAAGGCTCACTTAAAAAAATATTTTCCTTATAAGAAAACTCTTTTTCTTTTTGACTTAAAAAATATTCATTTTCTAAATTTTGTAAATTTAATGCATGATCTTTTAAAAATACATTTGCCATTCTTATAGCCTTTTTTATTTCTTGCTCTTCCTCTCCACCTATTACGCCATTATCGCTTGCATGAGGATTAAAACCCAAAACTCCAATTTTTTCAAATAAAGTGCATTGATAAAAATTAATTAAAAATTTCGCAAGTTCAAAAGCCTTAATTTCTTTATAAACATCTCTTAAAGGCATATGCTCAGTATATAAAGCCACAAAAAGCTCATCACACCCTAACATCATAATAGCATCTTGTTTGAAAAAATCTCTTAGTGCTTCAGTATGACCTTTATAGCTCACTCCTGCCATTTGCCAAGTTTTTTTATTAATCGGTAAAGTTACTAAAGCATCTAAAAATAAATGCGTGCAATAACTAGCTCCTTCAAAACTTAAAAAAGAATAAGCTCCACTTTTAGCGTCTAAATTTGCAGGATTTAACTCAAAATCAAAATCAATAATTTTATTAGCTTGATATGAAAACTCATAAATTAAAAAATTTTCTTTTTCTTCTTTAAAGGCAAAATGTGGTTTTGAAGCATTAGAAATTTCAACTAAATTGATTTTAGATTTAGGATTTATTTTTAAAAGTTTATTTGCTTTTTGAAATAATTCATAATGCACAAAATAATATGGCTCACAAATTTTTACTAGCTCATCATGACAAGATAATAAAATTTGCATACCTATACCATTTAAATCTCCTATACTAATAGCAATTTTTTTCATCTTTTAATCAAAGCTTTCATTTGCAATATAGCTTTTTCTAAGCCTACAAAAACCGATCTTGCTACTATGCTTTGACCTATATTTAACTCTTCTATTTCTAAAATATCCACAATATTTTTTACATTTTTATAATTAAGCCCATGACCAGCTGCCACTCTTAAATTTAAACCCTTAGCCAAACTCGCACTTTGTTTTAATCTTTGGAGTTCATTTTCTAAAAGCTTTTTGAGTTCATTTTTACTTAAAATTAATTCAGGCAATGCATAAGAAGTTTGATTGATATTGGTATATAATGCATTATAAATATTAGCATACAATCCTGTATGAAGCTCTATAAAATCAGCATTTAAAGAAGATGATTTATTAATATCTTCTAAATTTGGATCAATAAATAAAGAAACTTCAATTTGCTCTTGTTTTAAAGCATTAATGGCTTCTTGTAGTTTTTTATTGTCTAAATTTAAACCACCTTCTGTTGTAAGCTCTTGTCTTTTTTCAGGTACTAAAGTAACGCGCGAGGGTTTGTATTTTAAAGCATATTCTATCATATCAATAGAGCATTCTAAATTCACTACACACTTGCAGTATTTTAAGATATTTTCTAAATCAAACTCATTAGCATGACGACGATCTTCTCTTACATGGATAGTGATTTGATCAGCTAAATTTGCACTCAAAAACGCAGCTTCAAGCAAATCAGGATCATTTACTTTTCTAGCTTCTCTTAAAACTGCTATATGATCGATATTAACCCCTAAAAGCATAAGTTTTCCTTATAAGTTTTTTGCTATTATACTTTAAATTTTTTAAGGAGAGCTAGTGCTAGGTATTGATATGGGTTCAAATACATTGAGAGCTGTTTTGATGGATGAGAATTTTAATAAATTAAAAAGCGAAGAATTTATCATAGGAGCAGCTAAAAATATGCAAAATGACACCATTAGTGATGAAGCTATAGAAAGAATTTTTAGCGCTTTGAAAATCTTAAAAGAAAAAAATTATAACTTAAGTCAAGCTAAAGCAGTCGCCACAGCTGCTTTTAGAAAAGCAAAAAATACTAAGCTTATTTTTGAAAAAATTCAAAAAGAATTTAAACTTGATATAAAATTAATCGATGCAAAAACCGAAGCAAAACTAAGCATTTTAGGTATGCAAGAGCGTCTTAAAGCTCTTAAACTTTTTAGAAAAGACTTAAGTTATTGTGATTTGGGCGGTGCTTCTTGTGAAATTTCAAATGATAAATTTAGCAAAAGTTATGATTTTGGAATCATTAGTTTTTATGAAAGAATGCATTTTAAAGCCATAAAACCAAGTGTTTATGTAAGATTTTTTAAAAAATATCCACAAAATCTTGTGCGTATTAAAGATGAAAAATTAAAAATTCATCTAAGCCCCTACCCTGCGCATTTAAAGCAACTTGCCTTAAAAGCTTTTAATCTTAGTAAAGATATAAAATTAAAAGGAAATTTTTTCATACTAAATTCAGGAGTACCTACCACACTTTGTGCTTATAAACAAAACATAAAATACAAAGACTACCTAGAAGAAAGTGTAAATGGTAAAATACTCAAACGCAAAGATTTTTTTGATTTTGCATTAAAAATTTGGAATTTAGAACAAGAAAAAGCTAAAATTTATCTTGGAGAAAATAGAAAAAAATACCTCATAGCAGGCTCAATGATACTTTTTGCTTTATTTAATAAGCAAAAGCTCATTGTGATTGATGATGGTGTTAGAGAAGGTGTGTGTATAGCACATTTTAAAAATATCAAATTTTAAAGGAGAAAAAATGAGTTTAAAAGATCAAATTTTAGAAGATATCAAAGAAGCTATGCGTAATAAAGATGATTTTAAAAGAAACACTTTAAGAACACTTAATGCTAGCTTTAAACAAATAGAAGTTGATGAGAGAATCACACTTAATGATGAAAGAATATATAAAATCATTGCGAGTGAGATTAAAAAACGAAATGAAGCTGCACTTGCTTTTAGCAAAGGTTCTAGAGAAGATTTAGCACAAAAGGAACTCCAAGAAGTAGCTATTTTAAGTGCTTATTTACCAAAACAACTTAGCGATGAGGAATTAGAAAGTGAGCTAAAAAAACTTATAGAAAAACTACAAATTAGCTCTTTAAAAGAACAAGGTATTTTGATGAAAGAAGCTAAAACAGCTTTTGGTGCAAGCGTTGATGGTAAAAGACTTAATGAAATGGTAAGAAAGCTTTTAGCATGAAAAAAGTTTTAACACTTTGCGCCTTAGCTTTAAGCTCTTTTGCTTATACTCAATATGAATTACATCCTAGCTTTAAAGCTTATTTTAAAGACTGCTCTTTATTAATGGATAAATATTATTATATTAATTGTTATGATTATAATTATAAAGGCACTAAAGCAATTGCTTATAAACTAGAAGCTAAAATTTTAAATCAAGGACACATCAAAAAACGCCCAAAATTTAAAGATGATACCAATATTCCTAAAAAGTATAGAACTTATTGGGAGGATTATCTAAGAAGTGGTTATACAAGAGGACATGTCGTGCCAAATCAATCCATGAATGCAACCCCACAAGCCCAACTTAGCACTTTTTTAATGAGCAATATCACTCCGCAAAAAAAAGATATTAATGCAGAAATTTGGAATGAAATCGAACAAAGAGAAAGATATTTAGCAAAGAAAAATAAAGAATTAGAAGTCTTAAATTTAGTACTTTATGATGATAAGCCAAAACGCATTAAAAACAACATAGCCATTCCTAGTTTTTATATCAAAATTCTTAAGGCTAAAAATTTCAGCGAATGTTATAAAGTGCCAAATAATGATAATTTTGCAAGATTTGATAGAAATTATTTTAAGGAAGATTGTAAAAAATATATTGATTAAACTAGAAGCAACAAGGCTTCTAGTTTAGTTTTTACTCAACTTCAGCATCGATTACATCATCGTCTTTTTTCTTTTGAGCATTTGGTTCTTCTTTTTTATACATATTTTCTGCTAATTTATGAGAAACTTCACTTAAAGCTTTCATTTTGCCCTCGATTTCTTCTTTAGAAGCATTAGCATTTTTCAATGTCTCTTTTAACTCATCTAAAGCTTTTTGAATATTTGCTTTATCACCATCGCCTACTTTATCTCCAAGCTCACTTAAAGATTTTTCTACTTGATGTACTAAGCTATCAGCAGCATTTCTAGCTTCTACTGCCTCCTTGCGTTTTCTATCTTCTTCTTTGTGAAGCTCTGCATCTTTTACCATATTGTTGATTTCTTCTTCACTTAGTCCGCTTGAACCTGTGATTTTAATCTCTTGAGCCTTACCTGTAGCTTTATCTTTTGCACTAACTGTTAAAATACCATTTGCATCAATATCAAAAGTTACTTCAATTTGTGGCATACCACGAGGTGCTGGTGGAATTCCTTCAAGATTGAAATTTCCTAAAGATTTATTATCACGGCTAAATTCTCTCTCACCTTGTAAAACATTGATAGTAACTGCGCTTTGATTATCTTCAGCAGTTGAGAAAACTTGCTCTTTTTTAGTTGGTATAGTTGTACCTTTTTCGATGATTTTAGTCATCACACCACCTAAAGTTTCAATACCTAAAGAAAGCGGAGTAACATCAAGCAATAATACATCTTTAACATCACCTTTAATAACCGCACCTTGAATCGCCGCTCCAATTGCAACAACTTCATCAGGATTTACTGATTTATTAAGCTCTTTTCCAAAGGCTTTTTTAACTTCTTCTTGTACTAGTGGAACACGAGTAGAACCACCCACCATAACGATTTCTTTTACTTCACTTTTATCAAGTCCTGCATCTTTTACTACTTCGTTAATTTTACTAATAGTTTCAGCAACTAAACCATCAATCATACTTTCAAATTTAGCTCTTGTTAGAGTTTTAGTTAAGTGTTTTGGACCACTTGCATCAGCTGTGATAAATGGTAAATTAATATTAGTTTCATTAGCTGAACTTAATTCTTTTTTAGCATTTTCAGCTGCTTCTTTTAATCTTTGTAAAGCCATTACATCGTTTTTAAGATCAATACCTGTTTCATCTTTAAACTCATTTGCTAAAAAGTCAATTAATTTATTATCAAAATCATCACCGCCTAAAAATGCATTACCGCCTGTTGCTAAAACTTCTACAACATTATCACCTGTTTCAAGCACAGTAACATCAAATGTACCACCGCCTAAATCATAAACTACAATTTTTTCACTTTCTTTTTTATCAAGTCCGTAAGCCAAAGCTGCTGCAGTTGGTTCGTTAATAATTCTTAATACATTCAATCCTGCAATTTGTCCTGCTTCTTTTGTAGCTTTTCTTTGTGCATCATTAAAATACGCTGGAACAGTAATAACCGCATCTTCTACTTTTTCACCCAAGAAAGCTTCTGCATCTTCTTTTAATTTCATTAAAACTTTTGCTGAAATTTCTTGTGGAGTATAAATTTTACCTGCTATTTCAATCGCACAAGCCCCATTTCTCTCTGTGATATGATAAGGTAAGCGATTTTTAGCTTCTTTTGCTGCTTCTTCATTGATCATCAAACCCATAATTCTTTTTATAGAATAAATAGTTTTTTCAGGATTAGTCACAGCTTGACGCTTAGCGCTATCTCCAACTAAAACTTCTCCCTTATCTGTAAAAGCAACTACTGAAGGAGTAGTGTTTTTACCTTCTTTATTTGGGATAACTTTACTCTCGCCTCTTTCATATACACTCACACAAGAATTTGTTGTACCTAAATCTATACCTATAACTTTTGCCATTTTTTTATCCTTTTTATTAAATTTTATTTTGCAACACTAACTTTTGCTGATCTAATTACTCTATCATTCATCATATAACCTTTTTGTAAAAGTTGGACAATATGATTACTTTCATGATCGGCGCTTTCAACATGAAACATCGCTTCATGTAAATTTGGATCAAACTCACCATTTGCTTCTATTGCTTTAACCATATGTTTTTCAAGTTTTTTCAAAAGCAAGTCTAAAGTGTTTTGAACCCCTTCTTTTATTTTCAAACTTAATTCATCATTAGCTTCTACATTAATAGCCGCCTCTAATGCATCAACTACATCAAGCAAATCTTTAGCAAAATTTTCATTTGCATAAATTGTTGCTGAAATTTTTTCTTTTTCCATTCTTTTTTTGATATTTTCAAATTCAGCATTTGCTCTTAAATAAGTATCTTTTAACTCATTATACTCTGCTTGAAGTTTTTCTAATTCATTGTTTTGATTTTCTGAATTTTCCACTGCTTCTTCTTGCATTTGCTCATTTTGCTTTTCTTCGCTCACGCAGCCTCCTTTATAATATTTAACATTGTTTTAAAATCAGAATACACACTACCGGCAAAAACCACATTAGATTCTTTGCCTAAAAATGTACTCTTAAGCTTTAATCCCATAAAGCCCTCTTCAAATAAAGGATCAAATTGCAATTTATCGTTAAAATAAAATCCAATTTGAGGAGATAAAAGCTTAGCAAATTCATCATTTTGATAAATTTGATAAGCTTTACTCTCATTATATCTATAATAAACCATAGCCTTTTTTAGCATAGTTATTTTTTCCAATAACTCTTTAAACTCAACTCTAAAAGCTAAATTTTCAATACTTTTTAGATCAAGTCCTATAAGTCTTTGTAAGAAAACCAGACTATCCTGACTAAATCTTAAAACCAACTCATTTTGTCCAAAATCAAGTATGATAAATTTATCATTAACCTTGGTAATATCTTGTAAAATAAGCTCATCGCCACCATAAACTAAGGTATAAATTTCAAACTTATCAAGCAAAAACTCTAATAATGCAAGATCGTTAATCACAATCTCATCTTCGCAAAGTTGCTCATACCAATAAGCCTTCATAGCACTAAAAGTTGGTATGCGACCACTGCTAATATGAAGTTGCGTTAATACACCCTCATCGCTTAATTTTTTAAAATAAACTCTTATAGTAGAAGCAGGTATGCTAACTTTATGATTTAACTCATTAGAACCCACAGGGTTATTACCCTCTAGATAGGTTTCAATGATAGTTTTTAAAATTAAATCTTTTTTACTATAAGACTTCACTATAAAACCTTAAATTTTTTATTTTAGCACTCAATGTTTTTAAGTGACAAAATAATTATACAACTTTAGTATAATAATGTCAAGTTATTTTTAAATAAAAATATTTAAAATTATTTAGTCTATATAACTAAAGTTTATTTAGCCATTTATATATAATATATAAAAACTTATTTTTCAGTTTTTTTAAAAGAAAAGATAATATAATTGCGTCTAGCAATATTTTTTAAAAGGTTTATAATAATGAAAAATCTTACTTTAAGAGAAAAGCAAGATCTTGAAGCTTATGTGTTTTCCAATATAGAAAGAAAAAAAATGGCTTTAAGTAGAATTTTAAAGTTATATTATTTAAGATTTTTTAGACTAGTTTTTTAATTTATATTTTCTCATACCCTCTTTTGTGAAAGATAAGTCTTTAAAATCAGGGGATGAGATTAACTCCATACAAGTTTTATCCAAATTTTCCATTCCACTTACTTGCATACTAGCTTGCAAATTTTCATCTAAATATAAATCAAAAATTACACAAGCTTGATTATTGACCTTGTAGAGAATTTTTCCACCTTTTTTCTCATCTAGTTCATACGCTTGTAATTTATCATTTTTACTCATTCTCTTAATTTCATTTGCAAAAGATTGATGCAAGGTATAATAAATCATAAAATCACGCATAATATTTTTAATATCAGCAATTTCTTTTTTTAGTTTTGATAAATCTTTAGTGTATAAACTTATAAATTGCGTATTTAAGTATTCATTTAGATTTTTTTCGTTTAAATTTTCACACAGTGGATAAAATTTAACCACGAAAGCCTTATCTTTAGTAAGCACTATATCCGCGCAAGCTTGTTTGTTTTGTTTGTATTCTAACAATAAAGCTTGACTTGAGCTTAAATTTAGCGTGTTTTGCTTATTGTAAGCAAAATCACTTAAATCTTCATAGATATTTGCATAAGAAAAAATTCCTATAAAAAGCAATAATAAATTTTTCATTCAAATAAATCTTTATGATGAATTTTTAAGTACTCCACTACTTCTAAGATCTCATCAACTCCTTCTTTTTGGGTATTATGACAAACTTCATCAATACAATCAATATAAACTCCAATTGCTTTTTCTAATTTTACTCTTTTTACCCCAGCAAACAAGAGCATTGCTTCTAAAACTATGCTTAATTCATATTGTAAATTTTCTATTTCTTCTTTAAAATCATGATTTATTTTCATTATTTTCCTTTAATTCTTTACTTTTAATTAAATCTACAAATTGTGCTTTTATGAAATCATAGTTAGAGCTATCTTTATACGCAGCAAATAATCCTCCGCTAGCATTTTTATGCCCTCCCCCATTGACCAAGCTTTTAGCCATCAAACTCACATCGATTTTATTATTTGCTCTAAAACTTAAGGTTTTTCTCGAACTAAGATCAACAAAAAAATCAAAATCAGGATTTTGCATTAAAAAATCATTTCCAATTACGGAAGTATTGCCTATATTTGAAGTTAATAAACCTTTACTTCCTTTATAAAATACACTAAATTTTTCTTTATTTACACTTAGTCTTTCTACTATAAATTTAGAAATTAAATTGCTTAAAGTATCATCATTTTCTTTTTTAAAAAAAGATTTTTTTAAGCCATGTAAATCATCATCTAAATTAATATGAGCATTTTTTTGATGAATGTATTTTCTACAAACATCAAAAAGATAAAAAAGATATTTGATATTTTCTTGTGCAAACATTACTCTATTGATTTCTTTTGCTCCAGAAACCATACCAAGTAGTACTTTTCCAAGTTCAAAATTCTCATCTTCACTCAACCAAATATCTACTGCATTTACCACATCTACAAATTCTGACAAAGCCTTATTTTCGCCATAACATTTACTAAAAAAATCATAAACAATCTTAGTAGCACATCTTTTATCATCTAAAAAATACCAAGGATATTTTTGCATACATTCTAAGCCACTTTGATGATGATCTAAAAGTAAAAGCTTAATTTTTTTTCCTTCTATGGCTTTTTGAAAATCTTCACATTGACTTAATGTTAAATTTAAATCTGTGATTAAAATCACAAATTCTTCATTAGGACTTTGCTTTAAATCTTCCTCTATATTTTTAAAAATCACATTAAAATTTTCATTAATCTCTTTACCATAATTAGAATTATAAAAATAACAATTCTTAAAATAAAAATCTAGCACATACTGACAAGCATAGCCATCTAAATCCGTATGTGAAAGATGATAAATTTTCATATTTTTCCTTTATAAATTATCAACTTTTATGATACCTTCTGTTTCAAATTTAGTATTTTCTGCAATCTCAGCAAAACTTAAAACTGTAATATTAATACCAAAATTAGAACAAATATCAGCAATGAATTTTCTAAGTTGTGGCTCAACACAAAGCAAGAAAGGTTTAATTCTTGTATTTGCCACACTTGCAAGTTCAGCTTTTAAAGCTTCTACTAAAGCACCAGTTTGGGCTACATTTATCATTAAATGATACGAACCATCTTTAAACTGCACATGCTCCATTAATTTTGCAGCTGCAGCTGCATCAAAAATATAAAAGCTAATTTGCCCTTTTTCATCCACATATAAATTTGTAATTGCTCTTGCTAAAGAAGCCCTTACATGCTCAATAATCATATCCAAACTCTTGCTTACTTCAGCTATATCACTAATTGATTCTAAAATTGTAAGCATATCTTTAATAGGAATATGCTCTTTAAGTAAAGCTTTTAAAACTTTTTGAATTAAACCTATACTAGCAACCCTTAAACAATCATCTACCACGATAGGATAATCATTTTTGATTTTATCTAATAAATTTTGCACTTCTTGTTTAGTTAAAAGCTCTGAAGCATTAGCTTTTATAAGCTCACTCATATGGGTTGAAATCACACTTGCTGGATCAATTACAATATAACCATTCAGCGTTGCCTCGTCTTTTAAAGATGATTCTATCCACAAAGCATCAGAATTAAAAGCAGGTTCTTTAGTAGCTATACCTTCGATAGGTTCAGTGATAAAACCACTATCCATAGCTAGATATTTATCAGGATAAATTTCAGCACTAGCTATACCTACACCTTTGAGTTTAAAAGTATATTCATTTGGTTTTAATTGCAAATTATCTCTAATTCTAATTTTTGGCATTAAAAAACCTAAACTTTGAGCTATATTGCGTCTTGTTGATCTAATACGCTCTGTTAATTCACTTTCTGCTAGTTTGATAAGTCCATAACCTAATTCTAATTCTAAAATTTCTAATTTTAAAATATCTGTGATTTTATTCTCTTCTTCTTTTAAGATTTCTTCTTCGCTGCGTTTTTGAGGTTTAGCTTGTTCTTCTTCATGGGTTTCTTGAGACTTTTTAGCTGAAATTGCATTGATTTGAATTTTACCTTCTTGCACTTGCTTTATCATATAACCAAGTCCTAAAAACACCAAAGCCATAAAGCCCAAAGAAAAATGTGGCAAGCCTGGTACTAAAGCAAATATAAATAAAACAAAGCCTACAATTAATAAAGTTTTGTATTCCCCTAAAAGCTGATTGATAGAACCTTCAGCAAAATTATCCTCATCTTTACTAGCACGCGTGATGATAATTGCAGTTGCCGTTGAAGTTATAAGTCCAGGAATTTGAGAAACAAGTCCATCGCCTATTGTTAATATAGTATAAGTTGAAGCACATTCTCCAAGCTCCATATCATGCTGAAAATAACCTATCATAAACCCACCAATTAAATTTACAATGGTGATAATAATCCCAGCAACAGCATCCCCTTTTATAAATTTAGAAGAACCATCCATTGCTCCATAAAAATTTGCTTCAGCTATGATTTCTTGGCGTCTTGCGCGTGCAGTTTTTTCATCAATCAAACCTGCATTTAAATCCGCATCAATAGCCATTTGCTTACCTGGCATTGCATCAAGGGTAAATCTTGCTTGAACTTCAGAAACCCTTGTACTACCTTTAGTTACAACCATAAAATTGATTAAAACCAAAATACAAAAAACAACCATACCTATAACATAATTACCGCCAACAACAAATTCACCAAAACTTGCCACTATATCACTAACAGCAGCTGGTCCTTGATGACCCTCACTCAAAATCATACGCGTTGTAGCTATGTTAAGTGAAAGTCTAAAAAGCGTGATAATTAAAATCATAGTTGGAAAAGTTGTTAAATCCGTAGGCTTTGGTATATATAAAGAAATTAAAATAATTAAAACCGAAATTGCTATACTTAAAGCAAGAAAAAAATCTAAAACTATACTTGGTAAAGGTACTATAATAATAGCTAAAATTGCAATAATTACAGCTACTATAGTTAGACTCTTTGCCTTTAAAATAGGTGCAACAAGTGGAGCAATCCAAGGCAATACTAAGCTAAAAATATCCCTTTTAGCCATTATTTTGAATAATATCCTCTAGAGTAATAGAAACTAAAAAATCATCTATCTTATTTTGAAGCTTCACCAACACAGGCATAATTTTACAATTTTCTTCTTTTTGCGAAGGACAAATTCCATTACTGCACTCAAATACATTGATAGATTTTTTCTCTACACTATTAATAATTTCTTTTAAAGTGTATTCACTTGGCTTTTTAACAAGCATAAATCCACCTTTAGCACCCTTATAAGATTTCAAAAGTGCGTCTTTGGCAAGTACTTGTAAAATTTTCGCCAAAAAACTTTTTGGTATATCTAAAACACTTGACATAGTATCTACATCTTGTGGTTCTTGGGATTTTGCTATATGAATTAAAGACAATAAAGCATATTCGCTAGCTTTGGTAAATAACACTTTTTTCCTTTCATTAAAATATTAATAAACAATATCTATTTTTAACTTTAAATAAAAATTTTAATTATATCAAAAATATGTGTTGTTAAATATTAAATTTCTTATTTTTCAAATTTCAGCATTTTTTTTGTTTTTTTAGTTATAATTGCACTTTTTATTTTAAATACCGCTCAGGAGGTCTATTATGGCTTTAGATTCGGCTAAAAAAGCAGAAATAGTTGCAAAATTTGCTAGAAAAGAAGGAGATACTGGTTCTCCAGAAGTTCAAATCGCACTTTTAAGTGCAAGAATTTCAGATTTAACAGAACATTTAAAAATCTACAAAAAAGATTTTTCTTCTCGTTTAGGTCTTTTAAAGCTTGTTGGTCAAAGAAAAAGACTTTTATCTTATCTAAAAAGAAAAGATTATCAAGCTTATTCTAAATTAATCAGCGAATTAAATTTAAGAGATAAATAAGCCTCGTGCTTATTTATCTTTAATATATTTTATTTTAGTTATTTACCACTTCTTTAATTTAAGTTTTCAAAATTTCAATATTTTATTCACAAGAGTTTCACGATGTGATTTTAGCTTCTAAGTATCTAAAAATAGCACTTTAAGTTTTATGAGTAAAAATATTTTTCACATTTAATTTTATTGATTTTTAATATTTTTTCACTTTTGCTATAAAAAACCCATCTGCATAATTATCTGGTAAAACTCTTTTGGCAAATGACAAGTCAAAATCATCACTTTTTGCATTAATGAAGTTAACATTTAATAAATCAAAATCTAGTAATTCTAATTTAAAATTTTCACTTCTTAACGCATTTTCTAAAACAGCTTCATTTTCTTCTCTTAAAAATGTACAAGTACTATAAACCAATTCCCCACCATGTTTTAAGGCTAGTAATGCTGAATGTAAAAGTTTTTTTTGTAAATTTGCTATTTGCTTAATTTCTTTTGTGTTTTTTTGTATTTCAAAACCCATTTTTGCAAAAGTTGAACAAGGCGCATCAAGCAAAATTTTATCAAATTTCAAAGGACAAGCTTTACCTATAGTGCGTGCGTCTTTTAAAAAGCATTTTGCAATTTTAACTTGATAATTTTCCATAGTTTTTTTTAAGGTAAAAAAGCGTGTTTTAGATAATTCACAACTTGCTAAATAACCCTCATTTTGCATAAAATTGGCCAAATTTAAACTTTTTCCACCAGGAGCTGCACACATATCTAATACACTCTCACCAGCTTTAACACCCAAAGTTTTAGTACATAAATACGAAGAATAATTTTGTATATAAAACTTACCCTCATTAAAAGCATTCATTGAGCTTAATTTGCTTTTAAAAATACTAGGTATTTTATAACAATACAAATCAATTTTTTCAAATTTTATATTTTTTTCATTTAGAATTTCTTCTAGTTTTTCATTGTCAATAAGCAAAGAATTTCTAAAAATATTGACATATTTTTCTTGATTAAAACTTTGAAGGATTTGTTCTTTTTGCTCTTTTGTATAAATTTCATCTAAAGCTGTATTTAAATCAAGCAAGGCCATAAAAATCCTTTAAAAATAAATATGCAGCTAAAGAATCAAGTTTGCCATCTTTTTTCTTTAAATTCACTACACCAAGCTCTTGTGCGTTTTTAGAGCTAAAACTCTCATCAACAAAAAAAACTTCTTTATCAAAATCAAGTAAAGATATGAAATGCTCTATTCTTTTTCGCATTTCGTCTTCACTAGATCCGCCCAAAGGAATTCCTACCACCAAAGTATTTACATCATAGTCTTTAATGTATTTTTTTACCTCATTTGCTGCTTGATTGCGGTTTTTTCTAATGATAGCTTCAAGCGGCATGGCCATGCTTTTATTAATACACAAAGCAACACCAATACGCTTTAAACCTATATCTAACGCTAAAGTATTCATATGCAAGCTCTTATTTTCACTCCAGAAATTTCCACCAGACCCTCAAGTTCATATTCATAAACTCTATCACCAAATTTTTTCAAAACTTTTTCTAAATCATTTTCATGCTTTAAAAAGCTTAACAAATCATCCTCACTTTGCTCTTGATAAAGCTCTCCAAACATTTTTGCAAATTCCTCAAAATTATGAATTAAATTTGCTTTTTTTGCGGCTAAAAGTAAATTTGTTCCTTCACTTTCATCTTTCCTATGAGGTAATACATATATAGGTTTATTCATACTCAAAGCAAGCCTTGCACTTTGCATAGAACCACTTTTTAAATCAGCTTGAGCTATTATAACAACCTCACTTAAAGCAATAATAAGCCTATTTCTTAATAAAAAATCATATGGCTTTGCTTTATATTTTGCTTCATTTTCACTTAAAGCTAATGCATTTTCATAAATATTTAAAATTTCATTTGTATTAGCTTTTGGATAAATCTCATCAAGTCCATTAGCAAATATGGCTATAGTTTGAGGATAAGCTATTTTAGCTGCTTGGATATCCACACCCAAAGCCCCACCACTTACTACACAAACCTTAGTCTTTTTTAACAAAGATACTAACTCAATGAGACAATTTTTAGTATAAACGCTCATTTTTCTAGAACCTATAATAGCTACTTTTCTAGCATTTAAAAGCTCCAAATTGCCTTTATAATAAATCTTTGAAGGTGGATTTAAAAGATTTTTAAAATCTTCAATATTCTCAATAAATTTCATTTAAATATACAAGTTCAACTGAATTTAATAAATCTTTACTTTGCACCAAAGCTTTAAAAGTCTTTTCTCTTGGATGACCAATAGCTATAGCAAAACCTTTCTTTCTTGCCTCTTCTACTGCTTGTTTGAGTTGATTTTTAATATATGCTATATCATCTTCATTATCCAAAAAAACATCTCTAGCTATATAAGGCTGATTAAATTGACTTGCTAAATTTTTAGCTTTAGAATTTCCTATGGTTCTTGAATCTACAAAAATAAAATCATTTTGTTTAAAAGCATTAAATAATTTTTCCATAGCCTGCTTATTTGCAGTAAATAAACTTCCTGTATGGTTGTTAATAAATTTTACCTTTGGAAATTGTTCTTTTACAAAAGCTACGCGCTTGCTTATTTTTTCTATATCATCACTAGGGTGTAAAGTGTTTAATTCTGCCTTGTCATATTTTATAGCAGCAAGAGGCAAATGCACCATAAAAAAGTCAAAATCCTTTGCAAACTCAGCTGTATAAGGATGGCGTTTATCAGGTGGAAAAAAAGATGGGATTAATTTTAAATTTGTTTTTTTAAGCATATCTACATGAATGTGACTTGCCATATCATCTATAATAATTGCTAGACGAGGCTTGGTATTTTTTTGTACTAGAATTTGAGTTTTGTTATCCTCGCTTTTATCTGATATATTTTGCTCTTCATTTTTTGATTCTTTGCTTGTATTTTGATCTATTACTTCTAAAATTGAAGTTTGATTATCTTCTTTAGTTTGATTTAACTCTGTATTTACAGGGTTTAAATTTAAAATTTCACTAATATTTTTATCTAAAAATTCTAAATTTTCATTTTCTAAAGTCAAATTTATATCATTAAAACTAAAATTATTTTCTTGTTCTATTATAGGTAATGGTTCTTTTTTGTTTATTGTTTGATTGTAATCTAAACCTTTATTTTCTTCTTTTTTTAAAAATAAAGCTCCAAATGCAAAAAGAAAAATTCCAAACACAATAAGACAAAGCGCTAGAAGCACTTTGTATTTTTTATTTATAGTTTTCAAATTAGTTTTTATCTTTATCAACTAATTTTTTAGCGCTAATCCAAGGCATCATAGCGCGAAGTTCGCGTCCTGTTTTTTCTATCAAAGAATCATTCATTAATTTACGCTCTGCGTGCATTCTTGCAAAATTTGCTCTTCTTTCTAAGATAAAATCTTTAGCAAAACTTCCATTTTGTATGTCTTTTAAAACACCTTTCATAGCCTCTTTAGTTTCTTTGGTAATAATCTTAGGCCCTGTGATATAATCTCCATATTCAGCTGTATTAGAAACAGAATATCTCATATCAGCAATACCGCCTTGATAAATCAAATCCACAATTAATTTCATTTCATGTAAACACTCAAAATACGCCATTTCAGGTTCATACCCTGCTTCAACTAAGGTTTCAAAACCAGCTTGGATTAAAGCACTAAGTCCTCCACAAAGCACCGCTTGTTCGCCAAATAAATCTGTTTCAGTTTCAGCTTTAAAAGTCGTTTCTATAATACCTGTTCTACCACCACCTATAGCACTAGCATAACTTAAAGCTAAATTTTTAGCATTTTTACTTTCATCTTGGTGGATAGCAATTAAACAAGGAGTACCCCCGCCTATACTAAATTCATGTCTTACAGTATGACCTGGAGCTTTAGGAGCTATCATAATCACATCTATACCTTTTGGAGCAACAATTTGTCCATAATGGATATTAAATCCATGTGCAAATGCTAAAGTTTTACCTGCTTTTAATTCAGGTTTAATTTCTTCATTAAAAATTTCACTTTGAATTTCATCAGGAGCTAAAATCATAATCAAATCTGCTTCTTTAGTAGCTTCTTTTACACTTTTTACTATAAAATTTGCTTTTTGAGCTTTTGCCCAACTTTGCCCACCCTCTTTTAAGCCTATGATCACTTCTACACCACTATCTCTTAAATTCATAGCATGAGCATGACCTTGAGAGCCAAAACCTATAATAGCTACTTTTTTTGATTTTATTAAATTAATATCACAATCTTTATCATAATAAATTGACACAGCCATTATGCACTCCTAAAATTAAAATTAAAGCAAAGATTATAACTAAAAAATATAAATTTAATCCTTTTATGATAAAATTTAAGTTTTGAAAAATTACTATAAAGAGTATTATGAAAGAATTATTTAATCAACTAAGCTATGGTCTAAATGCTGATGAAATTACCAATAAAAGCAAGCAAATCATTAGAGAGTTGCTAACTTGTGATATCATTAAATTTTATAAAAACAAATACTATTTAAAAGATGGCTTTACTTTTGGTAAGATTGATATTTCAGCTAATGGAACGGGATTTTTAGAAAGTTTTGATCCTGTTTTTAAGCGTGATTTGCTCATAGAAAATAAAAATTTAAAAGGAGCAAATTATGCTGACATAGTTGTGGCAAAATTACTTCCTCTTAAAAAAAAGCGTCCAAGTGCTAAAGTTATTTTAATACTTAAAAGAGCCCATGAAACTTCTTTGGTTATAACTAAAAAATACGGCGAAGCAGTCCTTGGAGTAAATATTCAAACAGGACTCACATGTGCCTTAAAAGCCTCTCAAAAATCCTTAAAAACTCTACCTTTAGGAACTATTTTAAAAATAGAAAATCATGATAATAATATCACTGAAGTGATAGGGCATATTGATGATGATTTTGTAGATGAAAAAATTTCCTTAGCACTTTTTAATAAAAATGCAGTTTTTGATAATTTATGTGAAAATGAAGCAAGAGCTTATGGAAATGAAGTTGATGCGAGCATGTATCCATCAAGAAAAGATCTTAGAAATTTAAATTTTTGTACCATTGATCCAATTGATGCAAAAGATTTTGATGATGCAATTTATTATGATAAAAATGAGCATGCTATTTATGTAGCCATAGCTGATGTAAGTGCTTATGTGCATGCTTATAGTGCCATTGATAAAGAAGCAAGATCAAGGGGTTTTTCGATTTATTTTCCTCATATTGCTATACCTATGTTACCAAGAGCTTTGAGTGAAAATATTTGCTCACTAAAACCTAATAAAGATAGATTAGCATTTTGTTTTAAAATAAGCTTAGATCAAAACAATGAAGTGATTAAAGAAGAGCTTTTTGAAGCTATTATCAACTCAAAACGCCGTTTTAATTACGATGAAGTTGATGAGTATTTACAAAAGCAAGAAGATTTAGGCGCAATCAATTGGCTTTATGAGGTTTTCAAAATCACTCAAAATTTACGAAAAAAACGATTAAAAAATGCTTGTGAGTTTAAAACCCAAGAGCTAAGAATGACTTTAGATGAAAATAATAAACTCATAAAAACACGCCTTGAAAATGACACTGCTTCGCATAATTTAATCGAAGATTGCATGCTTTTAGCTAATAAAGCTGCAGCAAAACTCATTGATATAGGAGTTTTTAGAAATCATTTAAGTCCTGATTATAAAAAAATAGATCAATTGCTAGCTGATCTTTCAACACTTAGTATAGATATTAATCCTAAAAATAATGTCATAGAATTATTTAAAGACATTCAAGTCTTAGCAAATGAGCTAAATATAAGAGAAGAAGTAGATAAGCTCATCATCAAAGCGCAAAAAAAGGCAGAATATTCTAGTGAAAATGCAGGGCATTTTGGCTTAGGTTTTGATAAATATACCCATTTTACAAGTCCTATTAGAAGATATTCTGATCTTATATTACATAGACTTTTAAAAGCTAAAATTAACAATGATGAAAAAATGTTTAATTATTTGCTTTTAAACATACAAAGTACTTGCGAGGAATTAAGCTTATTAGAAAGAGAAGCAGATAAAGTTGCTTGGCATTTCATGGATAGAAAATTTGCAAGATGGGCAAAAGAAAATATAGGAAAAAGATTTAAGGCTTTAGTGGTAGAAAATCAAAGTTCATTGCAAGTAAAATTAAATGATGAAATTAAGGGAGCTTTGATTACCATCATAGGTTCAAGGGCAAATTTATTAGAAAATATAGAAGTAGAAATCACTGAAGTAGATATTGTTAGTGCTAAAATTTTTGGCAAAATCACCAAGCATTTTAGTTTAGAAAGAAACCAAAATGTATAAAAATCAACTCCAAAGCTTACTTAATAGCAATAATTTTCCTAATTATTTCTTACTTTATGGAGCGGATAATTTCCAAATAGAGCTTTATACTAAATTTATTAAAGACAAATACTCTTTTGATGAGAGTTTAAGATTTTATTTTGAAGAATATGATTTTAAGCAAGCATATGATTATTTATCTAGCGCTTCCTTATTTAGCGAAAGAAAATTGCTAGAAATCAAAACTCAAAAGAAAATCCCAAGTAAAGAACTCAAGCAACTTTTACAGCTTTGTCAAAATTCGCAAGATAATTATTTTTTACTTGAAATTTATGATGAAAACTCCAAACAAAGTGAAGCGGAGAAAATTTTTGCTAATAATTTTTGTAGATTTTATAAAGTAAATTCAGCTAAGGAAGGCATGGAATTGCTAGCTTTAAAAGCTAAAGAATTAAATATTAACATTACTCAAAATGCCCTTTATACTCTTTTTTATAATTTTAATGAAAATTTATATTTAGCGGCTAATGAGTTAAATAAATTTAGTGGTCTAAATATCGATGAAAAAATCATCCAAGAGCATTGTTATAGTTTAAGTACTATTAGTTTTGAAAGTTTTTTTGATAAATTAATGCAAAAAAAAGATTTAAGGAATGAACTTGAAAGTATTTTAGAAAATTACAATGAAATAGTATTGATTAATGCCTTATATGCAAATTTTTCTAGACTTTTTAAAATTGCACTACATGTTAAAATTTATGGAAATTTAGACTTGAAAGAAATTTTAGGCTATGCTCCACCTATTTCTGTGGCACAAAATCTTCAAAAACAAGCTCTTATGATCAAAATATCACAATATAAAAATATCTTTCTGATACTTTGTAATTGCGAATATGAATTAAAAAAGAATTCTAAAATAGAAAAAAAAGAATTTTTAATCGCAACACTTTTACAACTTAGCTCCATATTAAAAAGTTAAATTAAGAAAACTTATGGTAAAATTAAATTTGCATTTTATGCAAAATCCTTGCCTAAAATTTTAGGCTTTATATCCATAAGGAGAAATTAAATGAGACATTATGAAGTTTTATTCATATTAAAACCAACACTTACAGAAGAAGAAGTAAGTGCTAAGTTGGAATTCGTAAAAGAAGTCCTTACAAAAAATGGCGCAGAAATTGAAAGCGTAGTTCCAATGGGAACAAGAAAACTTGCATACAAAATTAAAAAATATGAAAGAGGAACTTATTTTGTGATTTATTTCAAAGCTCCTACAAATTTAATAGCAGAGCTTGAAAGGGTATTAAGAATCACTGAAGAAGTAATCAGATTTTTAATCGTAAAATATGAAAATAAAAAAGAAATTGCAGCTTGGGAAAGACTAAGCAAGGGTATCAAACAAAATAAAAAAGAAATTAAAGCTAGTGAAAGTACAGAAGGCTAATTAATGTTTAATAAAGTCGTTTTAGTAGGGAATCTTACAAGGGACATAGAAATGCGTTATGCTCCATCAGGTAGCGCAATAGGCTCTTCTGCTATAGCTGTAACAAGAAGATTTAGTACAAATACAGGAGAAAAAAGAGAGGAAACCTGCTTTATCGACATTAGCTTTTTTGGAAGAACTGCAGAAATTGCTAATCAATACCTTAATAAAGGTAGTAAAATTTTAATCGAAGGTCGTTTGAGATTTGAGCAATGGAGCGATCAAAATGGACAAAACAGATCAAAACATAGTATTCAAGTTGAAAATTTAGAAATGCTGGGTTCAACTGTGCAAAATAATCAACAAAGTAATTTTGAAAATCAAAATTATGGTTATAATCAAAATTTTAATCAACAACAAAGCTTTGATCCTTATGCTCAAGTACAAACTAGAACAAATTCATCTAATAATACCTATCAAAATCCTCAAAAGGAAGCCCCTATGAAGGAAATTGATATTGATAAATATGATGATGATACAGAATTACCATTTTAAAGGAAAAAACATGGCAGAAAAAAGAAAATACTCACGCAAATATTGTAAATATACTGAAGCTAAAGTTGATTTTATAGACTATAAAGATACAGCATTGCTAAAACATGCTTTATCAGAAAGATTTAAAATTATGCCACGCCGTTTAACAGGTACTAGCAAAAAACACCAAGAAATGGTTGAAGTTGCTATTAAGCGTGCAAGACATGTAGCACTTATCCCTTATATCGTAGATAGAAAAGAAGTTGTTACTAATCCTTTTGAAGGACTATAATTATTAAATCAAACCCAAGCTTTTTAAGCTTGGGAAAATAAAAGGTTGTTTTATGTTTTCAGATATAGAATCTGAAATTTATGTTATTTTACTTGCATCCGTTGCTATTATAGCGGTTTTAAATCCTTTTGGAAATCTTCCACAATTTATTGCAATGACTGAAGGTTTAGATGCTGATACAAGAAAAAAACTTTTTAGAAATATCATTTACACTGCATTTTGTATTGTTTTAGTTTTTTTACTTTCTGGACCATTTATCATGAAATATTTATTTAAAATAGATATTAATGATTTACGAGTTGCAGGTGGTTTGATTTTAATCATTATGAGTACAAAAAATCTACTTTTCACCCCATCAAGCACTCAATTTCAACACTATCAAGGATTAAGCCACAAAGAATTATTAAAAAAAAGTATAGTACCAATGGCATTTCCTATGCTTGTAGGACCTGGAACACTTTCTACCATAGTAGTTATTTCAGAAGATCAAAATTTAGCTATAGCCATAGCTTCTGTATTACTTACTTTTGCTTTTATTTTTGCCTTATTTCACTTTTCAGCTACTATTGAAAAAGTTATCGGTAAGCTTGTGCTTTATGTTTTTTCACGCATTGCTTTAGTTTTTATTATGGCTATGGGAGTAAAAATGATAGCTATTGGAATTCAAACTTACATTCAATCTACCTAGGATAAATAAAAAAACTTTTTTGCAAAAACACTTCTTCATTTACTGCTTTATTAGTATTTAACAACACACTAATATTTACCGCTACAATACTTTTTGCATGAATATACTTTGCAATTAATTTATTATTTTTACATTCACCCAAAGGATAAGCATAATCAATTCGTATTTTTGTATTATTATATTCAAAATTATATTCACTTAAGCATTCTTTACCCTCCAAATAGGCTTGATATAAAAAATATTTAGCAAACTCTTTAGCATCATGAAGTAAAATATTTCCTTGAGTATAAAGCGTTAAATCTTTCATAATTCTTGGTGGATATGAAGAAATTTTTATTATAAACGCCATAATAAAAGAAATAAATAAAATAAAAAATATTGTATATATCATTGCAAATGATTTTTTCACAAAAGCATCCATTTATCTAAACATCTATTTTGAGTATTACTGCAAATTGTAATTTTTAATAACTCGCCATCATGCTTGAAAATAAGTTTTGAAATATTTTGAGCTAATAAAAATACTTGTTTGTTATGATTTAAATCATCAATTTGCATATAAATATTTTTATTTTTCAAATACACCTTAATATAAGCATATAAAATAGTATAAAATCCGCTAAAACTCTCATCAAAAAAATTGATTTTTTCTCTATCATCAACTAATATTTTATAGATTTTTGAATTTTTTATATCATAAATATACATATAATCACTAGTATATATTTTCAACTTCTTCATACTATGCATATCTTTATAATTGCTCAAAATTCCTTCAGAAATTCCATTTTCTATAAAATGCAAATTACTTTTTGGGCTAAAAAAACTTTCATTATTTTCTAAAATAATACCACTGAAGTTTAATTTTTTTAATGACAAATCATAAAAAATATCATCATTTGCACTCATATAACACTCAAAAGAATTACTTGTAAATATTGCATTCAAGCAAGAATTATAAATTTTCTCCATGCTAAGTAAAGCTTGATTTAAATCAAAAAATATTTCACTAGATTTTTTAACATTAAAACTATAATTATAAATATACATAGCTGGATTAATTAAAATAGTAATCAAAATACCCAAAATAACAAGGCTTAACGCAAGTTCCAATAAACTAAAAGCCTTTTTCATCTACAAAAGCTTCTTTATAGGATAAATCTTTTATTTTTAAAGATTTGAGTTTAAATTCATCACTAGTGTATTCTAAAAAGTTGTAAGTATTTATATTTATCTCTTTTGCTTTATATAAAGGAATTTTCTTTAGCAATTCTTTTTCTTCATTAAAAAGGGTTTGATTTTGCCATATAACATTTAAAGATTTATTTGCAAATACAAGATAATAAGATCCAAAAATAAAAGATAAAATTACAATACAAAAAGCAAGCTCTAGGAGACTAAAAGCTTGCTTCATTTATTTAAACTTGCATTAAAAGCTTCAAAAAAGGCACCGCGCAAAGCTCTTTTTTCCAAAGCTTCAATTCCTTTTATAGTTACTCCTGCTGGAGAACAAATTTTTTCTTTAATAATAGCAGGATGAGCATGATTAAACAAAGCACTAAAGCTTTCAAAACTTGCACGAGTAAGCTCATAACTAAGCTCATTTTTTAAACCATTTTTCACACCTGCATTAGCTAAACTTTCTGCTACCAAAGCCAAAAATGCAGGAGCACAACCACTCAAAACCATAGCTATATCAAATTCTTTTTCATTTTGCAAACTTATGGCTTTACCAAAAGTATTTAGCAAAGATAAAATTTCATCTTTAAATAAATCTTTTTCCATTAAATAAGCAGTTGTAGAAGCTTTAAATTCGGCTGCTGTATTTGGCATAATTTTCACATAATTTTGTGCATCAATACAATGAAGCCACTCAAAAGTAGTGTTTGCTAAAACCGAAATAAGCCATCTTGCCTTGCCTTTTAATTTAACAGCTACTTCTTCTAATGCATAAGGTTTAAAAGCCAAAATAATATTTTTATTATCCATATCAAACTCATCATACGATAATACTTTTAAATTTAAACCACTGGCTTTTTTTAAATCCCTAGCAACAATAACTACTTTATAAGTATCCTCTAAACCTTTAGCTATAGCACTTGCCATAGCACCATTTCCTAAAATATAAATTTCAGACATTATTTTGTTTGTTTAATAAAAGCTGAAATCTTTTCAGACTGAAAATAATTAGGATATTTGCTTGTATCTAAAATCACTTGCACTAAAGAGTTATTATCATAATTCATCACAACAGGTGCTAAAAAATTTACCGTAGATTCTTCTAATGGCTCATTAATAGCCACTATAACAAACACACCAAAATTAGTTTGCTCATTTAAAGCTAATAATTCTTGATAATAATCAGGCACTTCAAAATCATAATCAGGACGGATCATATAAGGATCAATCATCACAAAAGAAAAATCTTTACCATCAAGGCTTTTAAGTCTATAAAAAACCTCGTCTATTTTATAAAAATTCATATTTTTGGTATCTTCAAAACCTAAAATAGGACATTTAACTTCTAAGTTCATCTTGCCTCCTAAAATCTATTAACTAAGAAATTACAACTCATTAAGCAATTTTAGTTCCAATTTTAAAAATTACACTAATTAAGAGTTTTTGACTATAATTTTAGTTTTAAAAATTAACAATTTCATAAACATAAAAACATTATAATTACAATTATTAAATTTATAAGGTAACACAATGAAAAAACTTTTTATTTTTTCACTTATTATTGCAGGTTTATTTTTAGGAGCATGTAGCTCGAAAAAAGCTGAAGATTTATATAATCTAAGTTCTATGGAATGGTATCAACAAATTATAAAAGATTTACAAGAAAAAAATCTTGAAGCAGCTGATAAACACTATACTTCAATGGCAGGTGAGCATATTGCTGATCCATTATTAGAACAAACTTTACTTATATTAGCTCAAGCTCATATTAGTGAAGAAGAATATGAAATGGCAAATTTTTATCTTGATGAATATTTAAACAAATTTGGTGATTCTAAAAATGTAGCTTATATAAGATATTTAAAAATCAAAGCTAAATTTGACTCTTTTGCTGTTCCAAATCGTAACCAAGCTTTAATGCTAAAAACAATAGAAGAAATCAAAGAATATAATCAAAACTATCCTAATGTACAATATAATGATTTAATCGATACTATGCTAACTAAATTTAATCTTGCGGTTTTTTACCTTGATACAAGTATAGCAGAGTTATATCAGAAAAAAAACAGAGAGCAAAGCTATGAGATTTATAAGCAAAAAATCGAAAATTCCGATTTTAATAAAATCGATATGATTAAACCAGAACTTCCATGGTATAGAAAAATATTTGAAGAAGGTATAATGTAATGAAATTAGAAAATACTCAAAACTATCCAACAAAACTTCCCATTCTTGTAGAAGATGAGCTTTTTTTATACCCTTTTATGATAACACCTATTTTTTTAAATGATATGCAAAATATTAAAGCCTTAGATACCGCTTTACAAAATGAAAGTATGATTTTTGTGGCACCATCAAAAATTGAAGGTGGGCGTGGCTTTGATGATATATATGATTGTGGTGTCATTGGGAGTATTATGAGAAAAGTTCCACTGCCTGATGGTAGGATAAAAATTTTATTCCAAGGATATGCAAAAGCCAAGATTGTTGAGAGAATTTCGGATGATCCTTTATATGCTTTAGTTGATTTAATTCATCAAGAGCCAATTTGCAATACAAAAAAAGAAGCTATTATAGAAGTAGTTAGAGAAAAAGCAAAAGCTTTATCGATTGTGAGTCATTATTTTCCACCTGATCTTTTAAGAACTATAGAAGAAGATGTCGAGCCTAGCAGAATTTGTGATCTAATATTAAATTCTATTAAAATCAAAAAACAACAAGCTTATGAATTTTTTATCGAAACTAATTTAGAAACCAAGCTTTTAAATTTAATTGATTATTTAGCTAAAGAAATTGAAGCAAATAAAATCCAAAAAGAAATCAAAAATAAAGTTCATTCTAAAATTGACAAGGTTAATAAAGAATACTTTTTAAAAGAACAACTCAAACAAATTCAAAGAGAGCTTGGAAGCGATATACAAAAAGAAAGCGAAGTAGAGGAATATAATAAAAAATTAGAAAAGAAAAAAGCTTTTATGTATGAAGAGGCTTATAAAGAAATCAAAAAGCAAATTCAAAAATATGAAAGAATTCATCAAGATAATTCAGAAGCTTCTATGGTGCAAACTTACATAGAAACGGTTTTAGATATACCTTTTGAGCACTCCTCAAAGAAAAAACTAAATTTAAAAGATGTATCTTTACAACTCAATAGTGATCACTATGCTCTAGAAAAACCAAAAGAGCGTATTGAAGAATACTTTGCAGTTAAAGAACTTTTAGAAAAACGCAAGATTAAAGATAGAGATGGTGCAAAAGTTATCTTGTGCTTAGTTGGCCCTCCTGGTGTTGGCAAGACTTCTTTAGCAAATTCAGTCGCAAAGGCATTAAAAAGAGAGTTAGTGCGCATAGCTTTAGGTGGTTTAGAAGATGTTAATGAACTAAGAGGACATAGAAGAACCTATATAGGAGCTATGCCAGGACGCATTATACAAGGACTTATAGAAGCAAAACAAAGTAACCCAGTAGTTGTGCTTGATGAGATTGATAAACTAAGTCACAATCATAGAGGAGATCCAAGTGCAGTTTTACTTGAAATCTTAGATCCTGAACAAAATACTAAATTTAGAGATTATTATCTAAATTTCAACATCGATTTAAGCAAAATCATTTTCATAGCTACTGCAAATGATGCAAGTTTAATTCCACCTGCTCTAAAAGATAGAATGGAATTTATAGAACTTAGCTCTTACACCCCTCAAGAGAAATTCCAAATAGCCAAAAACTATCTCATACCTGATGAAATAAAAAAACATGGATTAAAAAAAGAAGAAATAAGCTTTAGTGATGATGCTATAGAATTAATAGTAAATGAATATACTAGAGAATCAGGTGTAAGAAATTTAAGAAGAAAAATTGCTGAAATTTGTAGAAAATGTGTTAAAAAACTTCTTTTAGAAAAAGATATTAAAAATATTGAAATTAATGATAAAAATTTAAAAGATTTTTTAAGCAAAAAAGTTTTTGAAATAGAAAAGCACGAAAAAGAAAATAAAATCGGACAGGTAAATGGACTTGCTTGGACTGCAGTAGGTGGAGATGTATTGAAAATCGAAGCCATTAAAATCAAAGGCAAGGGTGATCTAACTTTAACAGGGAGCTTAGGTGATGTAATGAAAGAATCAGCAAAAATTGCTCAAAGTCTTGTTAAGAATTTAATCGATGATGAACAAATTAAAGTCTCAAAGAAACTTTTCTACAAAGAAGATGAAAACATATATAATCAATATAATCTTCACATTCATGTACCAGATGGAGCCACTCCAAAAGACGGACCAAGTGCAGGTATAACTATTACCACAGCCATTGCTTCTATTTTTAGCGACAAGAAAGTAAAATCAAATGTTGCAATGACTGGAGAAATTGATCTAATGGGCAATGTTTTACCAATAGGTGGTTTAAAAGAAAAACTTATTGCTGCTTATAAAGCTGATATTAAAACAGCCATTATCCCACATAAAAACTATGAAAGAGATTTAAAAGATATTCCTGAAGAAGTAGTAAAAAATATGAAAATTATTGGGGTAAAAAATTTACAAGAAGTTTTAAAAATAGCTCTTATCTAAATTAGAAGCTTTAAGCTTCTAATTTATCTATAATAGCTTTACTTTCTCTTTCTAAATTTTGTATATCTTCTATAATACAATCATAATCCTCTTTAGAAATGCTTTCCTTTTTAGAAAGCTTCACTGCTTTGTTAGCTACATTTTGAATAAATTCACTTTTAGACTCTAATTCTTTAGGAGGAATTAAAGGACAGAAAATGCTTTTTGCATCTTCATCTTTACATAAAGTTGAAATAGGATCTAGATTTTGAAGATTTTCTTGAGAACCATTTAGAGTTAAATAAACATCAGATTTATATAATATATGATCTATTTTCATAGCAGAAAGAGTTAAATCAGATGCAAAATTAACAAAATCTTCTCCTAAATGCAAACTCTTTCCTTCAAGATCTTTAAAAGCTTGGCTAAAATCTAAAATTTTAGCATCAGAAGAACTAGCTATACCATAAACCTTCTCACTATTTTCTTGTATTAAGCCTATTTCTTGATTCATTACTTGAATTGCTAAAGTAATTTCACCTGTTGCTTTTTGTGTTTTTTCAGCAAGTTGTCTTACTTCATCTGCAACTACCGCAAAACCTCTACCATGCTCTCCCGCACGAGCTGCCTCAATAGCTGCATTTAAAGCAAGTAGGTTAGTTTGATCTGCAATATCCCTAATTACTTCAACAATCGCATTGATGTTTTGAGAATTTGAAGCAAAAGTATCAACAGCATTTTTACTTTCATTGGCTACTTGCATCATAAAACCAATTGATTCTTGTAAGCCACCAATCTCGATACCATTTTTTTGCGCTGTATTAGAAATAACTTTAATATCACCAAAAACTTTCCTCATAAGTTTAATGATAGCATTTAAATCTGTAGATAATTTTAATAAATTTTTATTTTGACTATTTAAACTCAAGTCCATAAGTTCTCTTGATAAAGCATTCTTAAACACCAATTTTCCAGTTTTTTCTATCTCATCCAAAGCTTTATTAATAAAGTTAATATTATGAACAAAAATACCTTTTAAACCTTCAGGGATAGCTCTTCTAAAATATTCACCTTTTTGAGAACAAGCAATTGAAGTATTTATCTCTCTTAAATAAGCCTCTAAACCATCTATTGTGTTATTAAGATTATCAGCAATTTCTTTTAATTTTTTATTAGTACATTTAATATATACAATTCTTGAATCAAAATTACCATTTTTTAACTCTCTACTAAGATGTAAAATCTTATCACTAAATTGTTCTTCTTTTTTTAAAATAAACAATCCATATATAAATAAACAAAACAAAACTAAAAAGAAACCTAAAGAAATAAACTCTGCATAAAGCAAAGAATTAATACAGGCTACTATGCTTAAAACTATACCAAGAAACAAAATATTTTTCATAAGAAATCCTTTTTTTATTTTTGAATTTTCATCATTAGTTCATTATAGGTCATCCCATAAGATTTTACTATTGCTTTTAACTCCTCTATTCCAGATTTAATACCACCATCTTTTTCTTTCAACAAAAGAACTTTATAAATTTCTTCTATTGTTTTGATAGCATCAACATTAGGTTTTCTTCTAACTGAATAATAATTTAAAATGCTTCCATTTTCATCACATGAAGCAGTTACATTAGCAAAAACCCAATAATAATCATTATATTTTGTTTTATTTTTTACAAAAGCAAAAATTTCTTTTTTAAGCTGAATGTTATCCCATAAATATTTAAAAACCGTTCTTGGCATATCAGGATGACGCATAATACTGTGAGGTTTGTATAAAATTTCATCAATTTTATAATCAGAATATCTCAAAAAATCCTCATTTGCATAAATAATCTCACCTTTTAAATTAGTTTTTGATGTTATTAAAACATCCGAGGTTAGAATTTTTTCTGAAGACATGACACAATCTCCTTAGTTTAAAATTAAAAAGAGAGTGATTATATCTTAATACAAAATAATAATTTATAAACAAAATTTATCAAATTCATCTTTGAAGCTCTAAAATTAATTGATTATAACTCATACCATAAGAATTAACTATCTTAACAAGTTCATCCACTCCGGCTTTTATACCATCTTTTTCTTCTATTTCTAAAAGAATTTTATAAACTTGCTCTATGGTTGATATTGCCTCTCTTTTAGGTTTTCTTCTAACTGAATAATAATTTATAATATTTCCTTGTTCATCAAAAGAAGCTGTAACATTAGTAAAAACCCAATAATAATCATTTTGTTTGGTTTTATTTTTAACAAAAGCAAAAATTTCTTTTCCATCTTGTATATAATCCCATAAACATTTAAAAACAGTTTTTGGCATATCAGGATGACGCACAATATTATGAGGTTTATATAAAATTTCCTCCATTTTATAACCCGCATATTTTAAAAAATCATCATTAGCATAAATAATATCCCCTTTTAAATCTGTCTTAGAGGTTATTAATGTATCTGGTTCTAAAATTTTTTCTTGCGACATTTTTTTCCTTATAATTTATTTACAAAATATTATATTTCATTTATCATAAAATTTCATTGAAATTAAAACCTTTGTCATAAAGTATCTTTCTGACTAATTCTTGATGTTCTTTTCCTTTTGTTTCCAAAGTAATTGAAATCATCGCATCACCATATTCTAGCTTAGTGGAAAATCTATCATAATCAATTTTAACTATATTAGCTTGAGCTTCTTTTATAGCATCACTCAAAGTACTCAAAGCTCCTGGTTTATCAACCAAAGTAACATTGATAAGCATTTTTCTAAAAGCTTTAAACAAACCTTTTTCTATGATAATATTTAACATTTGTACATCAATATTTCCACCGCTTAAAATCACGCCTACTTTTTTATGATTTTTTAAATCTATTTTTTTATGTAAAAGTGCAGCAACTGCTGATACTCCAGCACCTTCAACTGTGATTTTATGTTTTTCAAGTAAATATAACACCGCATTAGCTATTTCTTCATCATCAACTTGAATAAAATCATCAACACATTCAAGAATAATATCAAAATTAATTTTATTTACATCACGCACCGCAATACCATCAGCTATGGTTCTCACAGCCTTTGAATTGATTATTTTTTTACTTTTAAAACTCTCATACATAGCAGGAGCTCCTTTAGCACTCACTCCAATAACTTTTATATTAGGATTAATCTGCTTAGCAGCACTCGCCACTCCACTAATCAAACCTCCCCCACCAACTGGAGCTAAAATCATATCTAAATCACTTATTTCATCAAGCATTTCAAGCATTAAAGTACCCTGCCCTGCTATAATACTTTCATTTTCAAAAGGATGAATAAAATTTAAATGATGTTCTTTAGCATAATTTAACGCATAAGCATAAGCCTCATCAAAATCATCTCCTTTTAAAATCACTTTTGCACCTAAATTTTTAGTCGCACTTACTTTTAGCAAAGGTGTAGCTTCAGGCATAACAATCACAGCTTCTATCCCAAATTTTTTAGCACTAATTGCAACTCCTTGTGCATGATTTCCAGCGCTTGCAGCTATTACACCTGCTTGCTTTTGTTCTTTACTTAAATTAGCAATAGCATTATAAGCACCTCTGATTTTATAAGCACCTGTTTTTTGTAAATTTTCACATTTTAGAAAAACATCAGTATCTAAAAACTCACTTAAAAAAGAAGAGTGCACCAAAGGGGTTTTTAATACAAAATCTGCAATTTTTTGCTTTGCTTGATAAATTTTATTTAACTCAATCATGATTTACCTTTTTTATCTAATTCTACTTTAATACAACGATCTTGAACACAATTTATATCAAATTTTTTACATTTTTGCATTATTTCATCGTTAATAATACCAAGTTGCATCCAAAAATTTTTAACATTTTTAGCTAAAAGATCTTCAAAAATTTCATTTGCGTAACTTGCTTTTCTAAACATTACAACCGTGTCGATTTCAAAAGGAATTTCCCTTAAATTTCTATAAACTTTCTCGTTTAAAATAAAATCTTCTTTAGGATAGATAGGATAAATTGTATAAGATAAATCTTGTAAATATTTGCTTACAAAATACGAAGGTTTTTCTTGATTAGGACTAAGTCCTATAATGGCGATATTTTTCATAGAACTTAGTATTTTATGAGTATCACACAATGCTTTTTCCTTATTTTTAAAAAGCATTGTATCTAAAATAAAATTAACAAAAAGTTTTTTTAACTATTAATAAATAATATAAAACAAGAGCAAACAAAACAAGTACAGCGCAAAGTGCATAGACATTAGCAAAACCTATACTTGGTTCAACAATACCCAACAAATAAGGACTAACTCCTATGCCAAAATCCAAAGATAGAAAAAAAGTAGAATTAGCTAACCCCATTTTTTCTTTAGGAGCTAGTTTGATAGCCAAAGCTTGTGCACTTGAAGTAGCATTTGCATAACCTAGTGCACAAAATATACCGGCGATAATAATCATATAAAAATTTTTTGCAAACGCAAGTAAAAGTAAACACAATATAAAACTAAATAATGAAAAAATTATTATAATATTAGCTCCATGTTTATCAAATACCTTTCCAGCAAGAGGTCTAAAAACTATAGAAAATCCAGCATATATTACAAAAAACATAGATCCAGCAAAGCTTAAATTTAAACTTTGAGTATAAGCACTCATATAAGCTATAATAGCTCCAAAAGGACATGCGATCAAAAAAGTAATCAAAGCCAAATTTAAAACTGATTTTTCAAAGTAATTATAAATACTAAATTTTCTTTTTACATGATAATGTTTTTTAAATCTTCTTACTTTTAAAAAAATTGATAAAACTAATGCAAAGATAATACTCACACTTGCAATTAAAAAGCTTAGTTGAAATAAGTTGATAGAGTCAAGTTTTATGGCCAAAAAAGGCCCTAAAGCTGAAGTTAAAACAACACTCGTAGCATAATACCCTATACCAATTCCTCTTTTATTACTAGGTATTATTCTAGCAATAGCTGCCCCACAAGCACAAGAACAAATTCCATAGCAAACTCCAGCTAAAAAGCGTATCAATACCAAAAAATACACATTATAAAATTTCAAATACATTAAATTAATAAAAAGATAAAATAAAAGTGAAAATATAATCACTTTTTTTATATTAATACCATCAATAATAGAACCAAAATAAAGTCTAGAAAGCAAAGCACCTATAACAAAAGCACCCATTATAAGTCCTGCGGTGCTAGTTTGAAGATTTAAAACACCCAAAACATAATCTGTACTAGAAATAGTACTCATATAAAAAACAAGACAAATAACAAAATTTATCCCAAAAATACAGAAAAAATTTACATTAAATAAATTATATTTCTTACTAAGACCCATGAAAAAACCTTTCTTAAATTTTTTCATTGATATAATCAAGTAATTTTAAAAGCACTTCTTGATCTTGTTCATCTAATATATCTAAGATTTCTTTTTCATATTTTCTTATACAAACATTTGCATCAAAAAAAATTTCTTTACCCTTGGCACTTAAAGTAATGATCTTTTCTCTTTTATCATCAGCTTTTAAAAACTCTATATATTCAAGTTTTGCTAGTTTGGAAACAACTCTAGAAAGTATAGCTTTATCCATTTGATAAAATTCACATATTGGAGCTAAAGTGCTATTTTGATGATGGCTTAAATAAACAAAAACTCTCCAATCACTTGATTTCAATCCAAATGGCTTTAAAATTTCATTGACTTTATAGAGTATTTTTCTATTTGTATAAGTAATTTTTTGAAAAAATATGAGAAATCCTTTGTAAAAATTAATTGATTAAATCAACTATTTTAATAGTAACAAAGATTACATAAATTCTAACTTATATAAGTTTTTTCCTTAAATACATTCTGCATTTAAGATAAAAAATATCAAAAAATTAAAGCTTGTAACTTTGTTATAATATTTTAAATTTACAAATATTTGTAGTATTGACAAACTCAAATTAGCTTAGATTAAACTATGACTTTAGAGACTTTATTTATACTAATAAAACTTGCATTATTATTTTATAATGCTTAACATAATTTAACATAAGTCAATAAATTTTACCACTAAGTATTATAAAATATTAAAAATTATCACAATAAAGGTTGTAATCATGATCAATATTTATCCTTATATACTAATAATACATTTATTTTGTGCTATATTTTTTATAGGATTTTTATTTACCGATGTATTCTTATTAAGAAAATTAAATTTGGATATAAAAAATACAATTAAAATAATGCCACCTATTGTATTGATTTTATTTCTTAGCGGTTTATATTTAGCTCATTTTCACTTAAATTCATTAAATTGGATATTTATTTGCAAAATATTCTTTGCTTTTTGTATTTTTATATTAATACTATTTTCTCTTTTTTATAAAATAATCTTAAAAAAACAAAATCCTTTTCATGCATATATTCATCCTATTGTATTTATTTTTACTATAATTATTGTAATATGTGCAAAATTAATGTTTTATATTGTTATTTGATTTTCAAATAAACACCACATTCAAGATGATTTGTGTTTGCAAATTGATCAAAAAATGCAAATTTGGATATTTTATGAGTTTTGCATAATTTCTCAAGGTTTTCTTTTAAAGTGATAGGATTGCACGATATATAAATGATATTTTCATAATTTTTAATAAGTTCAATCACACTTAAATCAAGTCCTGCTCTTGGAGGATCAACTAAGACATGAGATATTTTAAAACCATCTAAATCTATGTCTTTTAAGCGATTAAATTCCCTTTCTTTTTTCAATGCTTGACTTAACTCTTCACTAGAAAGCCTTGTAAAAGTTATATTTTCAATAGAATTTAAAACGCAATTTTTTAAAGCAAACTCAATATTTTTCTTAGAAATTTCAGTTGCTAAAACTTTTTTAAAATTTCTTGCTAAAGCTATAGTAAAATTTCCATAACCACAATAAAGCTCTAATAAATCTTGCTTAAAATCACTCTCTACACAAGATACAACCCATTCGATCATCTTTTCATTAATAAAAGTATTGGGTTGGATAAAACAATCATTATTAAACTCATATAAAAATTCATTTGTATTGATGTTTAAAATTTGTCTTAAATTTTCTCCATTAAATACAAGTTTTTTACCCCTACTTCTTGCTATGAGCTTAAGGTTTAATTTTTCTGCTAATTCTTGTAAATCTTGTGCAATTAGCTCTATATTTTTATGGAAAAGTAAAGTTATACTTAAATCTAATTTTGTAGCTAAAAACTCTACTCCAAAAAGCTTTTGTTTTAAATTTTCATTTAGATTATTTAATAAAATAGGCATATATTTTTGAATTTTTTCATCTGCTATATCAAAATTTTCAATAGGAATTTTTTTCTTATTTTCAAACATTGCATAAGAAATTTTCCCATTTTCATGATGATATATAGAAAATTCCGCCCTAGTTCTATAAGCTTTTAAAGGTGATTTAAAGCACTGAATTTCTCCATCATATAAAGAAGAAAACAATGCTTTGTTTAAAGCAATTTTTTCTTCAAAATACATTTACGCATCTACCTTTTTGCCAACCACAAAAAGTAAAGCTATCATAGCTAAGATTCCAAAAACAAGTCCTAGCCATACATTAAGTCCTAATGCTACCGGTAAATAACCACAAAGTATACTAATAGCACAAACACTCAAAGCATAAGGCATTTGTGTACTAACATGAGCTAAAAGATCACACTTACTTCCCATAGATGAAAGTATAGTTGTATCAGAAATTGGTGAGCAATGATCTCCAAAAATAGCTCCTGTTAAAACCCCTGAAATATTAATAATCATATATTGGTGCAACTCTGCTCCGCTTAATTCATTATGAACCCCAACAGCCATAGCTAAAGGAATAGCCAAAGGCATTAAAATACCCATAGTTCCATAACTAGTTCCCGTTGAAAAAGAAATAATAGAAGCAAAAATAAAAATTGCTGTAGGAAGCAAATAAAGAGGTGTTTTATCTGAAAATAAGTCAATTAAATATTTAGAAGTTCCCAAATCTTTAATCACAGAAGCTAATGACCATGCACAAAGTAAAATAATCACAGTCATAATCATAGTTCTCCAGCCATGAGTCCAAACCGCAATAGCTTCTTTTAAAGTAAATATTTTTCTATACATTCCCAAAATAATAGCTACTATGGTAGCTAAAAGCGCTGCTTGAAACAATACAACTGAAGCATCAGCTGCGCCAAAAGTCTCTCTAAAAGCAAATAAACTAAGCGGTGCTGCATCAATTTGTGCTTTAACACTCACATCATCTAAGGCATTATAACCACTAAAATAAAAACCTATAAATGAAAACACGATCAAGACAGCTAAAGGTATAATAGCATTAGAAGCTTGCAATTTTACATGCTCTTTTGGCTCTAAGACCTTATCTTCTATATTATCAATTTGTTCATGACCATGAGAAAATTTACCTGCTCTAGCTCTAAGTTCAGCTTTTAACATAGGTCCAAATTCCCTACCTGTATAAATAGTCAAAACAACAAAAATCAACATAAAAAGATTATAAAATCTATAAGGTAAGGTTTGTACAAAGATTTCAAAAGCGTTAATTTCTTCTTTTACTACACCTAAATGTGCAAAAGTTGCATTATCAATTAGATCATATCCGCTGCGAATTAAAGAAATTTCAAGTCCTATCCAAGTAGAAATGATAGCAAGACCGGTAATTGGTGCTGCAGTTGCATCCATTATAAAAGCAAGCTTTTCACGGCTTACTCTAAATTTATCTGTTACCGGACGCATGATAGGACCTACGATTAATGAATTGGCATAATCATCAAAGAAAATAAAAATTCCCATGCACCAAGTAGCAAATTGTGAGCTTTTTGCTTGTTTAGCTTTAGTAGAAAGCCAAAGAGCTACTGCTTTTGTCCCCCCTGTTTTGGTAATAAGAGCTACAACACCACCTATAGTTAAAACTTGCAATAAAATTCCTGCATTACCCGGACTTGCCATGGCATTTACCACTTTGGAAATAAAGCCTGTAAAAGAAGCAATGATAGCATGGTAAATACTATTTTCAATAAGTCCTAACATAAAAGTACCACTTAATGCACCAATAAATAACGAAAGTACTACATCTTTAGTAACAAAAGCTAAAATAATAGCTATCACCGGTGGTAAAAGCGTCCAAGCTCCAAAAAGTTCTGCATTTGCTTGTGCATCAGCAAATAACAACAAAGGAGCTAATAATAAATAAAAAATTTTCATAATTATCCTTAAGTTTTTATATTTTTTCGCTAAAAGTTCCTGCCCATGTTTGAGTCACAGGCATAAGCTCTATTTCGTTAATATTAATATGCTCAGGTAAGCTAACGATAAAAGTAATAATTTTTGCTATATCTTCAGCTTTGATATATTTAGTATTTTCATAAACCTCATCAGCTTTTTTAATATCACCTTTAAATCTCACTTCACTAAATTCAGTTTTACAAAGCCCTGGAGCGATATTTGTTACTTTTATATTACTTCCACGCAAATCCGTTCTTAAAGCTTTGGAAAATTGTGCCACAAAAGCCTTAGTTCCACAATAAACATTACCTCCATAATAAGGCACATTAGCTGCAATTGAGCCAAGATTAATTATGTGGGCATTTTTTGCTTTTCTAAGTAAAGGTAAAGCAGCTCTTGCTACATATAAAAAGCCTTTGATATTAGTATCTACCATGGCTTCAATATCTTCAATATCCAAAGAATCAAATTCATTTAAACCTAAAGCAAGACCTGCGTTGTTAATAAGCAAAGAAATATTGCCAAAATCTTGAGGTAAATTTTCAATTGATGCAAAAACTGCTTGTTTATCTCTGACATCAAGTTCTATGGGATAAATTTTATCCCCATAAAGCTCTTGTAGTTTTTCTAATCTATCTTTGCGTCTTGCTATAGCTATAACTTTATAATCAAGTTCTATTAAAGCTTTTAAACTCTCTAGTCCAAAACCTGAACTTACTCCAGTTATTAAAGCAGTTTTCATGGTTGTGTCTCTTCATATAGCATCAAATTCTCATTTTCCTTTAAACCAAGTTTTTTTAGATATTTAATATTTTGTTCTTTTTTTGCAATTATGGCAAAATCAAGAGCGTTAAATCCCAAATCATCAATTTCTTTATAATTTGCTTTGTAATCTATAAGTAACTTAAGCATTTTTACATCTGCATAGTTTGCTCCATGCATAAAAATATTTTTAGAAGTATGCTCAAGTGCACATAAAGTAATGAAATATGGCGTATTACTTCCCATACTAGCAATAGAAAGTTTTTCATTATCGTTAATGTATTTTTGATTTACATTAGCTCCATTTTCTAATAAAACTTTTGCAACCTTATAATTGTTGTATTCAACTGCATAAAACAAAGGTGTTTTTCCAAAAGAATTTCTATAATCAATAATAGCCCCATTTTCCAATAAAAGCTTGACATTATCTGCACTATCTAATGCAAAAAACAAAGCAGACTCATAACCTTCATTTATTTTTACACCTAATTTTATAAACTCACTTATAATTTGACTTTCTCTATTGTTTAACAAAGCAGATTTAAAACCATTATTTAATTCTAAATTGCTAATTTTTTTAGAATAAATATATTCTTTTATTTGTTCTAAAGAGTTGTTTTTATTAGCCACAAATTTTTCAAAGTCCGAAATATCTTTAAAGATTTTAGTCTCGCCAACTGCCCAATTTAAAAATTCATTCAAAGCATTACTAGCAAAGTAAATAGCACTTGCTTTATCTAGATTAAATTCGTTTTGAAAATATTTTGTTAAAGGATTAATCGCATTATTATACTCTTTCCAAAATTCCTTAAAGAGCTTAAAATTTCCTATACTTTGATAAGCCCAAAATCTAAAATAAGCTTTTAATTTTGCAAATTTTTCTTCAAGTATTATAGGATCTTGTAAAGTTTTTTGATAAACTTGCGGATCAAGCGCAATTTCTAATAATTTAAAATCAAATTTTCTCAAATCGCTAAAATATTCCCCTCCCATACAGGCACTATTACTTCCTCTAATTTCATTAGCAAGCTCATATAATCTTTTTGTAATTTGATTATTTTTTAAAGAAAAATCGCAATTTAAATCTACTTGAGCAAAATCTTGAGAAACTTGTGGTTTAAACTCTTTAAAAAAATCCATCTTATTTTCTTTGACATACCCGCAAGTGTAATCTAAAGCTAATGCATTTAAACTTATAATCAAACTAAATAATAAAATCCTCAAATATTTTCCTTTGATATAAATTAAATCACTATTTTAACTAAATTTTTGCTTTAATAACAATTAATTAATTTAAAATTCATACAATGATTATTTTAAAATGAGGAAAAAATGTATCAAAGTTTTTACAAAGCTAGTTTTGCTTATATTCTTTTGCAGAGTAATGAAAATAAACTTATCAATGTTGATTTTATAACATATAAGCCCAATTTTAGCAAAGATAAACACACTATTTTAGAACAAGCCTTAGAAGAGCTAGACCTTTATTTTAATAAAAAACTTTTTTTCTTTAATACACCCCTAGCTCTTCAGGGGAGCGAATTTGAGCAAAAAGTATATAAAGCTTTAATTAAAATTCCCTATGGACAAACTAAAACCTATCAAGAAATTGCTTCTTTTGTCAATCATCCAAAAGCTTTTAGAGCGGTAGGTAATGCAAATTCTAAAAACAAACTTGCAATTTTTATACCTTGTCATAGAGTGGTAGCTAAAAATCACTTAGGCGGATACAATGGTGGTTTATTTATCAAAGAAGCTTTACTTAAATTAGAAGGTGTGCTTTAAAATGCCAAGTTTATTACTAGCAAGTTTTATTTGGGCTTTTTCTTTTCCATTAATTGGGCATTTTATAACCTTAGAAATGGATAGTTTTTTTGCTGCATTTGCAAAAGTTTTTTTGTCTTTATTAGTATTTTTACCTTTTTTAAATTTTAAGCTGAATTTGCATTTAAAACTAAAACTCATAAGCATTGGAGCTTTACAACTTGGTGTGATGAATTTATTTTATTATCATTCTTTTTTATATTTAAGTGTAAGCGAAGTGGCACTTTTTACGATTTTTACACCTTTTTATGTTGTACTTTTTTATGGGCTTTTTTCAAAAAATCTTAGATATTTATATTTTATAAGTATTTTTATATGTATTGTAGGTGCTTTTGTAGTTAAATTTGATAATATTAACTCTAATTTTTTATATGGTTTTTTACTTATTCAAGGAGCTAATTTAGTATTTGGCGCTGGACAAAGTTTTTATAAAATTTTATTAGAAAAAAATACAAACTTAAACCAAAAAGAAGCTTTCGCTTATTTTTATTTAGGCGCAACCAGTATAACCTTACCTGCTTTTTTATTTTTTGGAGATTATAATAATTTACCATCCAATTTAAGTTCTTGGATAGCTTTGATTTATCTTGGGACTATTGCTTCAGGATTTGGATATTTTTTATGGAACAAAGGCTCCACTGAAGTAGATAACGGGGTTTTAGCTTTGATGAATAATGCTATTATACCTATAAGTATTTTTATCAATATGAGTATTTTTGGAGTAGATGTAGAGCTACTACCTTTTTGCATAGGGACCTTGATCATTCTTTTTTCATTTTTTATACATAAAAAAATCATGCATTATTATAATAAGAAATCTTACTCAAATACAAACCACTAGCAGGAGCTAAAAATCTACAATGAGCTTTTTTGGCATTGATTTGATCTAAAAGCTCATTTTTGCTCATTTTTCCTTCTAATACTTTTAAAATACTTGCCATCATCATTCTAATTTGAGATCTTAAAAAACCATTTGCTTCAAAATAAAACACAGTGTAATTTTTATAAGCATAAACTCTAGTTTTATACATTTTTCTTATACTTGTTTTATTATCAGAGCCTTCTTTTTGAAAGAGTTTAAAATTATGCTCTCCTTCAAATAAAAAAGCAATTTCCTTGGCTAATTTAATATTTATTTTTGGATAAAAATACACATATGAGGCTAAAAAGGGATTATATTTTCCATGACTTATAATATAGCGATATGCTCTTTTTTGCACATCAAAACGCACTTGGAAATTTTCTTGCATTCTTTGGATATGCTTTATATGTATAAATGGGTGTGCAAAATGATTAATTTTATTTTTTAAATATACAAAATCTTTAAAATGTTCTCCCGCTTTTACGCAAGCGACTGCATTAAATGCATGCACACCTTTATCAGTTCTTGAAGCAAATAAAGGCTTTTCATAAATACCCAAATGCGACAAGGCCTGCGCTAAGGTATCTTGAACACTAAGCTTATGTGGCTGGGTGGCTGAACCTTGAAATTTAGAACCATCATAAGAAAAAGTTAATTTTAAAAGCATTAATACTTACTTGCAATTTTTGCTTTAAAATAAAACAAAGAAGTAATTAAAAAGCTTGAAAAAATCACAGCAATAGCTACAAAAGGAGGATTATAAAAACTAATCAAAAGCGTAAAATAAGCAAAAATAATCACAAAAATTCCAAAATAAGCAAAACCTTTTTCATAACGATAAGTTACTATACCAAAAGAGAGTGCAAAAAGCACGCTAGCTAAAGGAAATAAAGCTATAAGAATATAAATAACAAATTCTTTTGCTTTTTCTTTATTGCTTGTTACATCAGACCAATACCCATAAAAACTTTGAGTATTTAATTCTTTAGAAGAAAGTTTGCTTTTAATTAATAAATTTTTAAAACTAGAAATATGCCAATCTTCTTCTTTAATCTCATAAGCTTTTCCTTCGTCTAGTTTAAAAGTAATAACACCATCATTTGTTTCTAACTTTCCTTCTTTGGCTAAAATCACTTGTTCTTTATCTTGTGGGTTTTTCTTTGGATGATACATTATGATATTTTTATAAGTTTCATCAGAATTTTTGGCATCGATAAAAACAAGCCATTCTCCATATCTTTGTCCAAATTCCCCTGTTTTTATACTTACTTTAGCACTAATTTTTTTATAATCTACAAAATTATCAAAAAGTTCAAAAGATATAGGTATAAAAACCAAAACCACCACAAGCATAAAAGTACTTACTAAAGCTGCAATTTTTGCAAAAAAACTTGCTATCATGCTTGGAGCTATACTCAAAGCAAATAACACTGTGCTTTCATTTTCCCTAGAAAGTCTATAAAAGGCCAAAGTCAAAGCTATGAAAAAAGATATGGGTAGAGTAAAAATCAATATCTTTGGTAAAAGAAAAATATATAATTTGATTAACTCAAAAAAAGTAATTTCAATATAAGCAGTAATTTTAGCAAGTTGTATAAAAAAAATAATCGAAACAATAATAAATAAAGTAAAAAATAAAGATAACATTGTACTTAAAAACTGATTAAGCAAATACTTATAAACTAGTTTCATAATATACTTTCTACACTTAGATTAATCAAAATTCCACAAAATAAAAAAGGAATCATAGGCATTTGATAATCTTTCTTGGCTATTTTTATAAACATCAAAAGACTTAAAAAACTTGCAATAAATAAAATCAAAAAGCCTTTTTCATAGCCAAAAATTCCAAAAATCAAAGCTATTATTATAACATCACCTTCCCCTAAACTTTCTAAAATTTCATCTCTTTTTTTAAAATTTTTAATAAAATTAATCACACTTTTTAGTATAAAAATTAACCCCGCTCCAAAACACACTCTAAATAAAAAGCTATCTTGAAAATCCTCTAAATTTAAACCATTTTGCAAAAAATCAAAACAAAAAGCTAAAATAAATAAAATCCAAAGCCAAAGCTCACTCACTGCTTTTAGATAATAATCCATCCAAGAAAGTGCTAATAATACAGCTAGCATACAAGCAAAAATTAAAATTTGAAAAACATCTTCAATTAAATAAAAAGCAAAGACAAACAAACACGCACAAATAAATTCATTAAAAGGATAAATCAAAGAAATTCTTTCCTTACAAAAAGCACATTTGCCTTTTAAAAATACAAAAGATAACAAAGGAAAAAGATGATAAAATTTCAAAGTTTTAAAACACTTAGGACATTTTGATCTTGGACTTATTATGCTTTCTTTATTAATCGTTCTTAAAATCAAAACATTGACAAAAGAACCCACGCAAAGTCCTAATAATAAAAAGAAAAATATCATTTACCAAAGGTTCTTTTGCGTTTTTTAAACTCAGTAATGATATTTGTGATTTCTTTTTTAGTAAGTGCAGGAAATAAGGTTTGACTAAAATAAATTTCTGCATAACTTGATTGCCATAATAAAAAATTTGAAATTCTTTTAGCGCTCCCTACCCTTAAAAACAAATCCACATCTTCACTTAAGTCAAGATTTGCTTGTATATTTACTTCATTAATTTCAAGATTTTTTTCAATCACCTTTTTAACCGCTCTAACTATTTCATCCTTGCCTCCGTAAGAAATAGCTAAATTTACGCATAATTTTGTGTAATTTTTAGTTTGTTCTTGAAAATTTTGTATTTTTTTTAAGGTTAATTCATCTAAAAGACTTAAATTTCCTATGGCTTTAAAACGCACTTCATTAGCTATAAATTTATTTAAAGATTCATCAAGATATTTATTTAACAGCTTAAAAAGAAACTCCACTTCTTCTTTTGGTCTTTGCCAATTTTCTGTACTAAAAGCATAAAGGGTTAGATTTTGAATTTTTTCATCTATACATACTTCTATAATTTTTTCAACAACTTTAGCACCTTGACTATAGCCAATTTTTTCCAAAAGTCCATTTTTTCTAGCCCATCTTCTATTGCCATCCATTACTACAGCAAGATGCTTTAACTCATTCATTCTATCCCTTTATATCCATCAATCTTTTAAAAACAAACATAGGATTGAGCGTATTAACTACTTCAAATTTAAAATACTCGTTTAAAAAATGTGCTACTTTGGCAAAAGGTGTTTGTATGCGTATGATTTTACCATTATCAATTATAATTTTTAAAGCACCAAAAATTTCAAAATACAAATATACCTCTAAAATATTTCCATTTTTCTTAGCTTCAAACAAAGCTCTATTTCCCTCATAAACAAAAGGTATATGGTAAATTCCTTCAAAAAACGCAAAAAACATTTCCTTATAAATTTCAAACTCATATGCGCTTTTGCTTTCCATAAGTCTTTGGATAATGAATTTTTTATACCAAGCTTTTTCATCACCTTCTTGTAAAAGCTTTTCTATAAGTTCAGCACCTTCTTCAAAAAGTCTAATTTTAGGCTTTTTCAAAAGATTTTTAAAAGAAATCACGCCTTTGTCTTCATAAACTTCAGCTAAATACTCCTCCCCTACTTCAAGCTCTATCAAACTTTTTGTTTCAAGCTTTTTAGTGTTTAAAAGCAATACATAGCGATTATATGCGCGTTTTTCTAAAATTTGCATTCTTACAGGTAAGGTTGAGTTGATGATATTCACCAAAGTTTCCTTAATTCTTGTGCTAAAATAAAACCAAGTTTTTCTTTGCTTTGTTTAGAACTTTGAGAGATGCTATCTTTAGTGATAAAACAAATGCTATTTTCATCACTTCCAAAGTTCATTTGCTCATTTAAGACATTTAAACACACCATATCTAAATTTTTACCAACTAAAGATTTTTTAGCATTTTCTAAAGCATTTTGCTCATCAAATTCCATTTTAAAGCCTATTTTTTTGCCTTTAAAATCTAAATTTTTTAAGATATCCTCATTAAGCTTTAATTTTAAATCAAGTCCGTTTAAATGCTCATTTTTCTTAATCTTACCCTTATAAGCCTCAAGAGTAAAATCACTCACAGCAGCAGCCATAATTAAAGCATCAAAATCTTTGTATTTTTGCAATTTTTCTTTTAGTTCTAAAGAAGATTCAAATTTTTCTAATTTATAAGGTGTTTTAAACTCTACTGAGCTAACTAACACTACTTTAGCACCTAAAAAATACAAGGCATCAGCAATTGCCTTTGCCATTTTTCCACTTGAAAAATTACTAATACATCTTACATCATCAATTTTTTCTTTAGTCCCGCCACCGCTTACAATAAAACTTTTATCTTTAAAAAAATCTTCTTGCATTAGACTTCTTTTTAAAGCATTTATAATACTATCAAGCTCAGCCAAAGCTCCCAAGCCTTCATCTTTACAAGCTAGAGTTTTAACTATAGGATCAATGATAATATAACCTTGCTCTTTTAAATTTTTTAAAGAATTTTGAGTGCTAAAATGTAAATACATGTTTGTATTTGCAGCGGGTGCGATTAGAAATGGTTTATTTTTATCTACTGCTATTAAAGTTTGAATGAATAAATTATCTGCTATACCATAGTTTAATTTATTGATAGAATTTATACTAGCAGGCGCAAAAAGCACACAATCGCAAGTCTTACTAAAAGCTATATGATTATTAGTATTTTGCCAACTTTCATTATCTTCACATAAAACTTCATCCGCTAAAGCTTCAAAGCTAAGCTTAGTGCCAAATTTTAAAGCTCCCTGACTTAGCAAAACTTTAACCCTAAAACCTTCTTTTTTTAATAAAGAAATAAGCTCATAAGCTTTATAAAAAGCTATGCTTCCACTTACTGCTAGTAAGATAGTTTTCATTTTTTGCCTAATTTTTTATAATAGTAATTTTCCACAATCTGAGCATTAGTTCTACTAATATACATAGAACCTTTTTCTACATTTTTATACACTGTGCTTCCTGCTGCGATGATTACCTCATCTTTTATCTCAACCGGAGCGATAAATTGCGTATCTGAACCTACAAAAACATTTTTACCTATTTTAGTTTTATGTTTTTTTACCCCATCATAATTACAAGTGATGGTGCCACAACCTATATTAGTTCCCTCATCTATTTCACAATCTCCTAAATAACTCAAATGCCCTGCTTTAACTCCATTTAATAAAGCATTTTTACATTCTACAAAATTTCCTATATGCGTATTTTTAAGCTGACATTTTGGACGCAAATGCGCTAAAGGCCCTACATCGCTATTTTCTACTATACTATCTTCAATCACACTTGAACTTTTAATGATAGAATTAATGATTTTTGATTTTCCTTCTATACGCACATTTTCATATACTTCACACTCACCTATAAACTCAACTTCATCTGAAATAAAAGTCGTCGCAGGCATGTGAAAAATCACCCCTTGCTTCATCCATTCTTTTTTAATCGCTTCTTGCATAAGATCTTGAGCTAAACAAAGCTCTACTTTATCATTTACCCCCATAAAATCTTGCTCATTTATAAACACCGCATCGATTTCATAGCCCTTTTCTTTTGCTAAATAAACCGCATCGGTTAAATAATACTCTTTGGCTTTATTATCATTTTTTATCAAAGGCAATACTTCTTTTAAAATTTGTGCTTTTATAGCATAAACACCACTATTGCAAATGTTTATAGTAAGTTCTTCTTTATTTGCATCTTTTGTTTCTACTATTTTTTGAATTTTATTTTCTTTTAAAACTATTCTTCCATAGCTTTTTGGATCTTTTGCTTCAAAAACTGCCACATTAAAATCACTCTCATTTAAAGCTATTTTTTCTAAATCATCTGCTTTAACTAAAGGCATATCGCCACATAAAATCAATACTTTTTCATGCTTACTCTCATAACCCCTTAAAGCCCCTGCAGTACCTGGAAAATTTTGCAAGTCTTGTTCTAAAAAGCGTGTATTTGGAAAATACTCTAAAATAACTTGTTCAACCTTTTCTTTTTGATGAGAAAGCACCACACATACATCATCACTAATTTTATATGCTTGTTTTAAAATATGTAAAATCATTGCTTTTGAGCAAATTTTTTGAAGCACTTTTGGATTTTGTGATTTCATACGCGTGCCAAGTCCAGCAGCCAAAATAAGCACAGAAATTTTCATAATTTACCTTTGTTTTAAAAATTATTGCTTATTTTAACAAGCTAAAGTAAAAATTCTTACTAGTTGTTATTTGTTTTTTACAGATTTTCATTTACTTTAAACTTAAATTTATGGGGGGGGGTATAATGCTTTTTTCAATTTAAATTTACAAGGAGTAATCAAATGAAACTTTCTTATTACACAAGTAAAGTTTTAATGGGTGTTAGCATTAGTGCTTTATTAAGCAGTGCTGCTTTAGCTCAAGAGATAAATCATGGAAATTTTTCTGATTTTTTTAACTATAAAGATGGAATTTGGAGTTTAGATTCTAAAGAAAATATAGAATTAAAAATAAGTCCGAGTATACTCCAACTATATCCTATCCAAGAAGGTATAAATGGGGCTGGAAAGACAATAAAAGAAATTAATATCAAAACAAGTGGTATTTTAACCATAGGATCTGATTCAGATTGGGTAGATCTAGGTGAAACTTCAACTAATGAAGCACGATATGATTTATATAGTGTTAATTTAGAAGCAAAAGAAATTATTTTAAATAAAGATCAAACTTCTTTAAAAGCAAATAAAGCTTTTAATATAAAAGGAAATGTTACACTTAATGGTAGCTCGCCTATAACAAATGATAATATAAGCAACGAAGAACTTGATAGACCTAGTTTAGATGTATGGAATGGATATGGCGAAAAAGATGGCTATATGAGCATACAAGGAAATTTAAATGTAAACAATTCTTTTATTGGTATATTTGATGCAAATAAAAAAGGTGGCTTAATCTCTGTAGATGGAGATGTAAATATAAAAGATTCAGCTATAGGCATAAGCACAAATAGTGTTTCAAATTTAGGTATAAACAACTATGTAGCTATAAAAACTACAGGCAATTTTAACCAAGATATAGATAAAAACATAGTAACGGCACTATATACTAAAGATATAACGAGCATGCTTGAAACAAGTAATTTACTTCCAAAAAATGTATTTTTTGAAGATACTGATTTGGCTCAATTTACAGATTATAAACTTAGTGTTTCTAATGATGGCAAAAGTCTTTTAATTAGCGGTGGTGCTAATGAAAATGTAAGAGATTTATCAAAAATATTAAAATCTGAAATTGATATTAGAAAAGAAGCTTTAGATAGCTTTAATAATATAAAAGAAGATATTAAAAGAAATGAAAATTTAGAAAATTCTGGATTTGGAACCTACCAAAAACCAGGATATATTGGCGATGATGCTATGCTTGAAGCCATAGCACAAGCAGAAAAAGAACTGCAAGAACAAATTAAAAAATTAGAACAACAAATCCAAGATATACAAGATAATGGTGGAAAATTTGATGGTAGTGATTTAGTTGAAAATATGAAAGATATTAGCTTAGAAAATAAAAATTTAGCTGTAAATATGCTAAATAGTATTTTAGATTCTAAACTTAGCAATGATGCTATCGCAGCACTCACTCTAGATACCACAGGAAAAAATCTAAACACACTTACCACAAATACAAAAGCAAGTGCAAAAGCTATAGTAAATAATGCTCAAAATTCTTCTGTCAATTCATCTATAGGTGTAGCAAATGACCTAGCAATTGGAACAAGAATAGCAAAACTTTCAAATCCTTATCAAGATAAAGCTTTAGTAGAAAAATTTGCTACAACCCATATAGCAGCACTAGCAAGCGATGTTTATAATTATTATGGAAATTCTTCATTTAATAATAGCTTTTGGGGTAATGTTTTTGGTGGTGCAAATATCATAGATGGAGATAGTGGTGCTTTATATGGATTTACACTAGGTGCTGATAGAAAAATCAATGATAATGCTTTGCTTGGTTTTTACTTTACTTATGCTGATTCAACTATCAAAGATGGAGTTATGGAACAAAAATCAGATAACTATCAATTTGGTATTTATTCTTTAATTAATCCAAACGATCAATGGGAAATTAATCTAAGAGCTTACGGGCAAATTTCTCCAACAGATCAAAGTGTTGTAATGTTAAATGATTCTAATAAGGCTGATTTTGATAGTAAATTCTTTGGTTTAAGTGCTAATGCCGGTAGAATTTTTAATCCAAATTCATCATCATTATTCATCAAGCCTTTTGCTGGTATAAATTACTACTACGCACACACTCCAAGTTATAAAGAAAGTGGTATGTTTGCAAAAGATGTTCAAAGTATGACAAATAATTCCATATCTTTAGAACTTGGTGCTGAATTTAGAAAATATATGAGCGAAACATCATATTTATTTATCACTCCAAAAATAGAACAATATGTAATGAATAATGGAGATGATTATGTAGCTGGATTTGTTGGATCAAATTCAAATTTTATCATCAAAGGTAATGATAAGAAAAAAACTTATGGACAAATCATCATAGGTGGAAATGTAGATATTAACGAGCAATTTAGCCTAAATGCAGGTATTGGAGCTAAACAAATACTAGCTGGTAAAACAGATGGTAAAAATGAAACTTATGTAAGTGGTCAAGTAGGTTTTAAATACAAATTCTAAAAAAATATTTTTTGAGAAACTCCTAAATGCTAGAGTTTTTCACTCTAGCATTTTAAAAATAAACCATTAATTCAATCATATAAATTGCATTTTTAAGAGTAAAATTGCTAAAATAATGCTTTTAATTTTAACCAAGGAAATATTTTGAGGGTTTTACTAGTTTTATTTTTATCAAGCCTAGCTCTTTTTGGCGCTGAAGCAACTATACCAACTGTAAATTTAAGCCTTAGTGCCCCAAATAGCCCTCAACAGCTCGTAACAACTTTAAATATAATTATAGTTTTAACTATACTAGCACTTGCTCCAACTATCATCTTTGTAATGACTTCATTTTTAAGACTTATAGTAGTTTTTTCTTTTCTAAGAACTGCTCTTGGCACACAAACCATGCCTCCAAATACTATCTTAGCGACACTAGCTTTGATTTTAACTTTTTTTATTATGGAACCTGTTGCTACAAAATCATACAATGAAGGCATAAAACCCTATATTGCTGAACAAATAGGCTATGAAGAAGCCTTTGCTAAAGGCGTTAAACCTTTTAAAGATTTCATGTTAAAAAATACCAGAGAAAAAGACTTAGCACTTTTTTATAGGATCAGAAATTTAGAAAATCCAAAAACCATAGATGATGTTCCTTTAACGGTTTTAGTGCCTGCTTTTATGATAAGTGAACTTAAAACTGCTTTTGAAATAGGCTTTTTACTTTTCTTGCCATTTTTAGTTATTGATATGGTAGTAAGCTCAGTGCTAATGGCTATGGGTATGATGATGTTACCACCTGTTATGATTTCCATGCCTTTTAAATTGCTTATTTTTGTTTTGGTAGATGGATGGAATTTACTTATACAAAATCTCGTCAAAAGCTTTTTAACTTAGCAATTTAGAGCAAAAATATGTGTATTATTAGCTTTATTTGTATTTTTCTAAATCAAAGATTTTAAATGGCATTTGCTATATTTGGAAAATACCTTTATGATGATCTTGCCTTCACTCTTAAAGCTCACACTCAAAAAGAAAGTAAAAAAGCTTTTAAAATCATAGAAAAATATAAAAATCAATATTATTTTTTAGGCTATATTCAATATGAATTCTATAAATATCTAGAAGATAAAAATTATAAAAGCAAAGAGCCTTTTTTATATTTTTTTGCTTTTAAATCAAAAAAAATCTTTACAAACGAAGAAAAAAATTTAGACTTTTATCCAAGTTTTTCATCCAATTTAAACCAAGAAAAGTATTTTGAAAACTTTGACAAAGTCAAAGAAGCCATAGCTAAAGGTCAAAGTTATCAAGTTAATCTTACTCAAGAACTACATTTACAATCAAATCTTAATGTGTATGAGAGTTTTTTAAGCCTTTATCCTAAGCAAAATACCCCCTATAAAGCTTATATGAAAAATGAATTTTTAGAATTGGCTTCATTTTCACCTGAACTTTTTTTTAAAATCAAAAATAAAAAAATCATCACAAAACCCATGAAAGGCACAATCAAACGCTCAAATAATCCAAAAGAAGATGAAAGTCTAAAAAACTTTTTAAAATGCGATGAAAAAACTATTAGTGAAAATGTAATGATAGTTGATTTATTACGCAATGATATTTCAAAACTCATCAAAAAACATTCTTTAAAATGCGAACTTTTTAAGGTTAAAACCTACCCTACCTTACACCAACTCATTTCAAAAATAAGTGGGAAATTAAAGCCAAAAAATGATTATTTTAAAATTTTCAAAGCCCTTTTTCCATGTGGATCTATCACAGGTGCACCCAAAATAGAAACTATTAAACTCATAGAAAATTTAGAGCAAAGAAAACGCGGGATTTATTGTGGAGCGATAGGTTTAATCCATAAAGATAAAGCAAAATTTAGCGTAGCCATACGCACTTTAGAGAAAAAAAATAATGATGATTTTTTAAGATATGGTGTGGGAAGCGGACTTGTGTGGGACTCACAAAAACAAGATGAATTTGAAGAATTAAAACTAAAAAGTAAAATTTTAAAACCTAACTTTTATTTATTTGAAACAATGTATTATAAAAATCACTCTATTTTATTTTTCAAAGAACATTTGACAAGAATTTTAAACTCAGCTAATTTTTTTGGCTTTGATACTCAAAGATTAAAACATGATTTTAAAAATATACTAGAGAGCAAAGATAAAAAATTCCATTTTAAATCTTTACAAAATTTTAACAATTTTGTTTTCAATCATCATCATTTTTTTACAAAAAGTAATTTTACTCAAAAAGGCTCAAAGGCTATTAAATTAAAACTTTTTAAAAATGGCCTTTATGAGTTTGATTTTAGCAATATACAAGAAAATTCAAGCAAAAAACTACTCATAAGTAAAGACATCATAAAAGTAAATCTTTTAACACACCATAAAACTTCTCTGCGTAGTTTATATGAGGCAAATTCTCATCTATGGAAAGAAAATATTTGCTATGACATAGTTTTTTTTGATGAAAAAGGCATACTTTGTGAGGGTTCAAGAAGTAACATTATTATAAATTTAAATGATGAGTATTTTACCCCTTATGCTAAAAACTGCCTAAATGGTATTTATAGACAAACACTCTTAAAACACAAGCTCATCAAAGAAAAAGATATCACTAAAGATGAGCTTTTAAATGCTAAAGAAATTTATGCTATTAATTCTTTAAGAGGCTTAAAAAAGGTATTTTTGTGAAAGTTTTGATTATAGATAATTATGATTCTTTTACCTACACCATAGCCTTTTATTTAAAAGAATTAAACATTACTTATAAAATTATTAAAAACGATAAATTCAAAAATCCAAAAAAGCTTAAAAAATATGATTTTACCCATCTTCTAATCTCCCCTGGACCAAATTCTCCAAAAGAATCAAAGTTAAGTTTAAAAGCTATAAAATATTTTAAAAAAGATAAAAAAATTCTTGGAATTTGTCTAGGACACCAATGTATAGCACATGTTTTTGGTGGTAAAATTTCTAAACTTCCAAAACCAACTCATGGTAAGGTAAAAACTATAAAATTTAAACCAAACCCACTTTTTAAAAATCTTAAACAAAATTTTAAAATTTGTTTATATCACTCTCTTTATGTTAATCATATAGGTAAAAAATGTGAAATTTTAGCCCATAGTGAAGATAATATCATCATGGCTTTAAAACATAAAAAATACGATATTTATGGAGTTCAATTCCACCCTGAAGCCATACTAAGTCAAAATGGCAAAAAGCTACTTAAAAACTTTCTTACTTTGCAATAATCTAATATTTATATTTTTTTCATTTACTTTAAACTTAAATTTATGGGGGGGGGTATAATGCTTTTTTCAATTTAAATTTACAAGAAGTAATCAAATGAAACTTTCTTATTACACAAGTAAAGTTTTAATGGGAGTTAGCATTAGTGCTTTATTAAGAAGCGGTGCTGCTTTAGCTCAAGAAATTACTATTAACGGCTATGATGGCAGCATGAAGAAACATTTTGAAACAAACGATGGACGAAATTTTAATTTAAAAACAGACTATACCAATGGTGATTTAACAATAGATCTTTTTCACGCAGACCTAGCTAATGATATAGTTAATGATGAATATAAAGATCTCTCAAGAGTAAATATTAACTTAAATTCTAATAATCTTAGTTTTAAAAATACTTCCGAAGGTGCTAGTTATGTAACAAACTATACCATCAATGCTAAAAAAACTGAAGCTATAGATGTAATATTTCAAAGCACAAATGGAAAATCGATCGTTAATGGAGATTTTAGTATAAAAGGTTCATCTAGTCCTACAGAAGGTGTTTTAGATGATATAAAATCTTCAGCTATTTTAATCGGCGATGGACATGGCCTACGAGGCTCTCTTGAAGTAAATGGAAATTTTACAGCAGATCAATCTACTCTATTTACTATAGGTGGTAATAAAAGTCAAAATCATATACAAGTAAATGGTAAAGCAAATATCACAAATTCAAACTTTTCCATAGGAACAACAAGTTTTGGTGATTTAGCTTTAAATAATTATGTTTTTATGAGTGCAAGTGAAGGATTTAATGAAGATATAACAAGCTCAAACAAAGCTAGTGCAAACATAAGTAAAAATTTTGAAAGCATTGTTGGTATGAGCAACAAAGACTTAGGACTTGATTATGAAGTTGTAAGAGCTATGGATGTAAAAGATTTTGTTGAATATGAACTTTCTACAAAAGATAATAAGCTTTTAATTAGTGGTGGTGCAAATGAAAATGTAAATAACAATAAGATGATTCTAGAAAGCGATAAAAAATATCTAGAATTAGTTAAAACTGATTTAGAAGATGCCAAAGATGATGAAGGTGCTAATAAAGAAAAATTTGATGAAGCTATTGCAAAAATTAATGAGCAAATAAAACAAATTCAAGATATGATTAGCAATGCTGGAAGTGGAGAAATCTCTAATGATGATTATATTAAAAACGATTCTAGTGTTTCAGCTTCTAACAAAGACTTTGTTTCTAAAATTTTAGATGGACTTAAAATTGGTGGAGATTTAAATGCAATAGGTAGTATTAAATTTGATAAAGTCGGGGAACAAGTAGCAAATGATATAAAAGATTCAGCTAAATCTATCTCAAATGTAAATCAAGCCTCATCAGGTATAAACTCGACTATCAATGTATCAAATGATGTATCCATAGGTTCTCGTGTAGCTATGTTAAATAATCCTTATGGAAATTACGCTACAAAATTATCTCAAATAAGATTTGCTACTAATGATTATAGAGGAAATTATGTTGATAATTATAATAACAGCATTTGGGGTAATGTAATAGGCGGTGCAAACATCATAGATGGAGATAGTGGTGCTTTATATGGAGCCACTATAGGTATGGATAGAAAAGTCAATGATGATGTTATTATTGGTGCTTATTTTACTTATGCAAACGCTGAAATAAAAGATAATCTTTTAACCCAAAAATCAGATAATTTCCAATTTGGTGCTTATTCTAATATCCATATAAGTCCAAAGGTAGAAGTTAATGTTAAGGCTTATGCTCAAATTTCTCCAACAGATCAAGATATTGTAAATAGAGGATTTAACACTACAAATAGTGCTGACTTTAATAGAAAATTCCTTGGTTTGAGTGCTAACATGGGATATATTTTTGATTTTAGTAATAATACCTTATTTATCAAACCTTTTGCCGGAGCAAACTACTACTATGCATATACCCCAAGCTATAAAGAAAATGGAATTGCAGGAAAAGATGTCAATAGCGCTAGTAATAATTCTATTTCTTTAGAACTTGGTGCTGAATTTAGAAAATATATGAGCGAAACATCATATTTATTTATCACTCCAAAAATAGAACAATATGTAATGAATAATGGAGATGATTATGTAGCTGGATTTGTTGGATCAAATTCAAATTTTATCATCAAAGGTAATGATAAGAAAAAAACTTATGGACAAATCATCATAGGTGGAAATGTAGATATTAACGAGCAATTTAGCCTAAATGCAGGTATTGGAGCTAAACAAATACTAGCTGGTAAAACAGATGGTAAAAATGAAACTTATGTAAGTGGTCAAGTAGGTTTTAAATACAAATTCTAAAAAAATATTTTTTGAGAAACTCCTAAATGCTAGAGTAAAAACTCTAGCATTTTAAAAACTCTCATATTCTTTAGCTATAAAAACTTCATCATCTTTTACAATTAATGGGCGTTTTATAAGCGTTGGATTTTGCAAAATCATCACTTTAATTTCATCTTGGTTTAAATTTTGAAGTTTTTCTTTATTTAACCCTAATTTTCTAGCACTCATACCCGCTGTATTTACAAGCTCTAAAACACTCCTTTTGCTAAACCAAAAATTTAAAGTTTCTTCATCTAGCTTTTTAATATCTAAAAATTCAAATTCAATTTGCTTAGAATTTAAATAATCCATGGCCTTTTTAACACTATTACAATTTTTAATACCATAAAATTTTAACATTTTCTTGCCTTTTTAACTAAGTCTGCTATGATAAATGCTAATTCTAAAGCTTGGTCAGCATTTAATCTTGGATCACATTGTGTTTCATAGCGTTTAGAAAGTTCTTCTTGAGTGATATTTAAAGAGCCTCCTACACATTCTGTTACATTTTGCCCTGTCATTTCCAAATGTACCCCACCAGGATACACTCCTTCACTTATAGCTATCTCAAAAAACGCACGCACTTCTTGAATAATTTTATCAAATTCTCTTGTTTTAAAATTACCTGATTTAACCGTATTTGCATGCATAGGATCTATGCTATAAAGTATATTAAACCCTTCTTGTTTTAACTCTTTAAATAATTTTGGCAAGGCATTTTCTATCTTATCACATCCCATACGGATGATGAAATTTAATCTTCCTGCTTCATTATGTGGATTTAAAATACTTACTAGCTTTTTTATTTCATCTAAATCATAATTAGCACTAAGCTTAACACCGAGTGGATTTTTTACTCCACTTAAAAAATGCACATGTGCTTCATCTGCTTTTCTAGTACGCTCACCTATCCAAAGCATATGTGCTGAACAATCATAAATTTCCCCGCTTAAACTATCTACTCTAGTTAAAGCTTCTTCATAAGGCAAAAGCAAGGCTTCATGGGAAGTATAAAAGGCTGTTTGGGAAAGATTTGGGGTATCAGTGATACCACAAGCTTGCATAAAAGCTAAAGCTTGAGTGATTTTTTCACTAAGTTCATTATATTTTTTCCCAAGCTCTGCTTTTTTTAAAAAACCCAAATTCCACTTATGCACTACTCTTAAATCCGCTAAACCACCTCTTGAAAAAGCTCTTAATAAATTTAAAGTTGTAGCACTTTGATAATACGCTTCTAGCATTCTTTTAGGATCGGCTATTCTTGATTTTTCATTAAATTCAAAACCATTAATAATATCCCCACGATAACTTGGAAGTGTTACTCCATCTACTTCTTCAAAATCACTACTTCTTGGCTTTGCAAATTGTCCTGCAACACGCCCTACTTTAACGATAGGACAAGATCCTGCAAAAGTAAGCACTATGGCCATTTGAAGCATAACTTTAAACATATCTCTTATATTATCAGCACCAAAATTTACAAAACTCTCTGCGCAATCTCCTCCTTGGAGTAAAAATGCTTGAGAATTTACAACATTAGCAAGAGATTTTTTTAACTTATCTACCTCACCTGCAAAAACAAGTGGTGGTAATTTTTCTAATTTTTTAACAACATCTTGTAGTTCATTTTCATCAGGATATTGCGGCTGTTGCTGAATTTTATAATTTTTCCAAGAATCTTTAGTCCATTTCATAGCTTAACTTCCTAATTTTAAGTAAGCTAAAATTATACAAAATGAGACTTAAATTAAGATTTCAAAACGCTCTCAACGCGTTCAAGGCTATCTTGTTTATATAGAGTTAAACGCACTATAGAATCTTCTAGTGCTAAAAGATTATGAATTTCATTAGCTTTCAAACTAATGCTATCTAAAGATTTAAGTAGAATTTGCTGATTTAAAACTCCAAAATCAATAGAGCCTTTTAATACTTGTATAGTAATATCAAAAGGTGCTTTATGATCTTTCATAAAGCTATCCTTTGACATATTTATGCATATTTCCTTAGCATAAGCATTTTCTATTTTTTTAGATATATTTATGCCATTTTCAATTTCTTGTTCCCAAGAAATTACTTCATGCATTTGAGTTCTAAATTTCATTTTATTTTTTAAGTTCTTTAATACGAGCTGCCTTACCCCTTCTATCTCTTAAATAGAATAATCTAGCACGGCGTACACGACCTCTTCTTAACACTGTAATACTTTCTAAACTTTCACTATAAATAGGGAAAATTCTTTCAACACCTACATTGTTAGCGCCTATTTTACGCACAATAAAAGTTTCATCTACACCATTTCCTCTACGCGCTATACAAATACCTTCAAAATTTTGAATTCTTGTTTTATCGCCTTCTTTAATGCGAATAGCAAGTCTTAAAGTATCTCCAGCACGAAATTCTGGAACATTTTTACCTTCAATTTGTTTTTGCTCAAATTGCTCAATGTATTTATTTTTCATAACGATATTCCTTAAAATTTGCGTTCATGCTTTTGATACAAATCAGGACGAAAATATTTCGTTTTGCAAGACGCCAAAGTAGTTTTTAAAGCTGTAATTTTAGCGTGATTTCCCTTTAAAAACTCTGAAGGAACATAAAATTTTTTATTTTCCTTTTCAAAAACAAATGGCTTAGAAAATGATGGTGCTTCTAATAAATCATTTTCAAAACTTTCTTCACTTAAACTTTCACTATTTCCAAGAACATCTTGAATATTTCTACTAATAGCATCACACATCACCAAAGATGCTAACTCTCCACCTGTAAGTATAAAATCTCCTATAGAAAACACTTCATTAGCAAATTCTTCCACAATACGCTCATCTAAACCCTCATATCTACTACATACAAAACAAATATGCTCTTTGACGCTTAATCTTTTAGCATCTATTTGCTTAAAAGTTTTAGCACATGGCAAAAGAAAAATAAAATGCGTATTTTTATCTTGGCTTTTAATATGCGTTAAACAATCATATAAAGGCTGAGCTTGTAATAAAAGTCCCGCACCACCGCCTATTTTATAATCATCTACTTTTAGATGTTTATTTGTAGTAAAATTTCTAGGATTAACAAAATCAAATTCTAAAATTCCTTTTTCTTTTGCCCTTGCCAAAATAGAAGTTTTAAAATAAGGCTCAATAAGCTCTGGGAATAAACTTACAAAAGTATATTTCATGAATTTTCTAAAATATCTAAAGCAGATTGTGTGAATATTTTTTTATTTTCTATATCAACTTTTTGAATATATTTATCAACATAAGGAATATAAAAGTTTTTAACCTTTGTCTGTAGTTTTTCATCGCATTTTATACAGAATAAAAATCCAGCTCCATTTTCTAAAATATCTTCAACTATACCTAATTTTTGTTCATTTTCAAAAATTTCACAGCCTATAATATCAAAATAAAAATACTCATCTTTTTTTAACTTACAAGTTTCTTTTGTAGTTTTTATGCTTTGAAATAGTGTAATATTAGTTAGTTTTTTTGCAGATTCTAAATTCTCAAAATCTTCAAATAAAACCAAAGATCTTGTTTTATCGAAAGCTTTTATGGTGTAAATTTTTTGATTACCATCAAAAAATTTAGCACCTGCTTTAAACTGCTCATAAAAATCACTTAAATTATGTAATTTTACATAACCTTTCAAACCAACACTTTTCCCAAGTTTAGCAACTTGGACCAAATCATTCTTCAATAGCTTTTACCGTTATACGATATGAAGTTGCATCTTTAACTTTATAAGCCATAATAACTGTTTTTATTGCGTTGATTAATTTCCCGTTTTTTCCGATCAACTTACCAGTATCAGTTGGATCAACATAAATGATAATTTCAGCAAAATTGTTTTCTAAATTTTGTTTTTGTATATCAACTTTTTCAGGAAAATCAACAATTAATTTTGCGTATTCTCTTAAAAAATTTTCAACCATTTTTATTTGCTTGTAATAGCTGCTACTCTATCGCTTAATTTAGCACCTACGCTCTTCCAATAAGCTAAACGCTCAGCATCAAATTTTACTACTTCAGGTTCAACCATAGGATTATAATATCCAATGCTTTCTATCCAACTACCATCGCGTCTTTTTCTACTATCAGTTACAACTATACGATAAAATGGTCTTTTTTTGCGTCCCATTTTTGTAAGTCTGATTACTGTCATTTTAATACTCCTAAAAAAATTAAAATTTTGTTATAGATATTTTAACTCATATATCCATAAAAAAGCTTTAATTATTGCGGTCTTTTAGCTTGCTGCAACATATTCATAAAATTTTCCATTCCTTTTTTGTTTGAAAATTTCTTTGCCAACTTAGCCGCATTACTAAATTGTTTTAAAAAGCGATTTACTTCCATTTGAGATAAACCAGCACCCTCTGCAATACGACGCTTTCTTGCGTTGTTTAACAAATCAGGATTTTCTCTTTCTTTTGGCGTCATTGATGAAATCATTGCTTTAATATGAATAATTTCTTTAGAATTATCCAAATCAATATCTTTAATATTTGCTGCCATAGATGATAAACCAGGTATCATACCAATGATTGATTTCATACTACCAAGTTTTTTAACACTTTCCATTTGATTTAAAAAGTCATTGAAATTAAATTCACCTTTTTTGATTTTTTTATTAAGTTTTTTTGCTTCTTTTTCATCTATAATAGCGGCAGTTTTTTCAGCCAAAGTCGCCAAATCACCCTCACCCATGATACGATTAACAATCCTATCAGGGATAAATACTTCTAAATCAGCTACTTTCTCACCAACACCAATAAATCTTAAAGGCACACCAATTTGTTTAGCTATACCTAGCGCAACACCACCTTTAGTATCTGCATCAAATTTACTTAAAATAACCCCAGTGATTTCTAAAGCTTCATTAAAGCTACTTGCTGTTTTAACTCCATCTTGACCACTCATAGCATCAGCTACATAAAATACTTCATCAGGATTTAAAATAGCTTTTACTTCTTTAAGCTCATTCATCAAAGCTATATCAATTGCCAGACGACCGGCAGTATCTACAAGCAAAACATCATACATAGAATTTTTTGCTTTTTCCAAAGCTTGTTTAGCTACATTTAAAGGATTGCTTTCATTTTCTATGAAAAATAAATCGAGCTCATTAGCCTGAGTGAGTTGTCTTAATTGCTCTACTGCAGCTAATCTTTGCAAGTCACATGCAGCAATTAATACTTTTTTATTTCTTAGTTTTAAGTAATTAGCAATTTTTACCGTAGTAGTAGTTTTACCACCACCTTGCAAACCACACATCAAAACAACCGTAGGTGGCTTACTAGCAAATACAAAACCTTGATTTTTACCTTTAACACTAAGAATTTCTTCTAAATTTTTCTTAATTGAGTCTAAAAATTGCTTTTGGCCTATGCCATTAGTTTTTACATCATTTTCTACTAAAGCGAGTAATTCTTTCGTAACTTTATGATGCACATCTGCTTTTAAAAGGGCTTTTTTTAAAGTGTCAAGAGCATTTTTTAAAGCTTTTTCATCATCAACAAAACGAAGTTTATTAACCGCGGATTTAAATGACTCACTAACTATTTCAAACACTTTATTTTCCCTTTATTAAAATTTTAAAAAGCTAAATTATAAACCCTTTTAGCTTTAAACGCCTTTAAAAATTTAAATTTTTTATTTCAAAACCATAAGCATTAAAACTCTCATCAAGTAAAGCTTTAAATTGATAATCAAAAATATGCGTTTCATAAGAATGCAAATACATTCTAGAAGAGCTATTTTTTGCATATTTTTCATCGCCAATAATACCATGTTTTATATGATTTAAATGCACTCTGATTTGATGTGTTCTACCTGTTTTAATGACTGCTTTTATTAAAGTTTTTTTTGCATTTACCATTAAAGGTATAACCTGAGTATGAGCTTCTAAGCCAAATTTATCGATTTTACTAAAAGCTCCGGATTTATTTTTTATAGTAGTTATTTTTTCACAAATTTCAAGTTCTTCAGCAATTACTCCATCGACAATAGCTAAATAGCTTTTATAAACATTTTGTTTTTTGTACTCTTGAATGCATTTTAGTCTAAATTCCTCATCTTTGCTTAAAAGCAAAACCCCGCTTGTTTCTTTATCAAGTCTATTAATTAATTTAGCATTATAAATACCTTCTAAATTCTCGCTAATTTCCCCATAAGGCTTATTTAAAACTATGATTTTATCATCTTCAAAAAGTATTTTTGCTTTTTTTATTTTTTGCACGACAAATCTTGTTTTTGAGCTCATCAAAGCTCTAGCTATAACAACCTTTTTTCCCATAGCAAAAACACAACCTTTATCAATCAAATCCTTTGCTGCATTATTAGAAATTTTTTCTTGCATTGCAAGCAATTTATAAGCTTTTTCTTGCATCTAAACCTTCTTTTATACTTAATATAATTTCATTTAAATCATTTTGCTCTTTGACTTGCGCTTGTGATAATTTTTGCTTTAAAAAATCATTTATATCTTTTACACTCTCACAAATATACAAATCATCAACTTCTTGATATAAACTTTCTTGATTAAAATAATATTTCCCCGAGATAATAACATTATTCCATCTAGCCGCTTCTATAGGATTATGCCCACCTATATTTTTTACAAAAGAGCCACACAAAAAAACTACATCACTAATCTTATAAAAACTTTCTAGCTCACCCAAAGTATCTAGTAATAAACACTTGGTCTTAAAAAAATTTGCAAAATCATTTTCACTTAAAGTAAAGTCTGAAAATTTTTGCATATTATAATGATTTTTTTGGCAAAAATCTTTTAAAATCCCCTCAACCTCGCCAAAACGCTCCGGATGTCTTGGAGCGATAATTAATCTATCATTTTCTTCTAGTTTAATCTCATTAAGCAATAATAGTTCTTCATTTTCATGCGTACTAGCAAATATAATAACCCTAGCCTTAGGTTTTGAATAATTTTTCACTTGTTCTTGTTTTATATATGCTTTGATATTTTTATATGCTGCAACATTTTTAGCACCCAAACACTCTAACCTTTCTTTGTCTTTTTGACTTTGCGCAAACACAACATCAATATATTTAAAAATCAAACGATAAAAAAAGCTAAAACGCTTGTAGTTTTTTAAAGATCTATCACTAATCCTAGCATTTAATAAAATAACTTTTGCATTATAAAATTTAGCCATCAATACAAGCATAAGCCAAAGCTCTGCTTCAAAAATAATCAAAACTTTGCAAGGTTTCATCCAAAATGGTATAAAAATTTCAAATGGTAAAAAATTTACTTTTTTAGAATGTCTTAAAGCTTCATTAAATCCGGTTTGCGTGATAGTTGAAATTTTACAAGTTGGAAAAAGTTTTATTAAGGGAACAATGCTTTTAATCTCCCCAAAGGAGCAAGCATGAAAATATATATCTCCTTGTTCTTGTTTTAAGTTTTTGTAAAGAAAAAATCTAGATTTTAAAGACGCTTTATATTTTTCTTTACAAAAACTTAAAATCAACAAAAAAGGAACTGCGATTACATATATAATCACAGCAAAAATGTAATAAAAAAAAATCAATTTTGATTTTCTTCTTTTTCTTTATATAAAATTCTTCCACAATGCGGACAAGTTACGATTTCATCACCTTTTAAAACTGCTAAATAAGTTTTATCATAAATTCTCATAAAACAGCCATAACAAGCATGTTTTTTCACAGGAACTACAGCACTATTTCCCGCCCATTTTCTAATTTTCTCATAAAAAGTTAAAACTTTTTGATTTATTTCGCCAACCAGCTTTACTTTTTTATCATAAATCTCTAATCTTTCTTTTTCAATATCAACTAATACAACTTTTGTTTGAGCATCTATTTGATCCACTTCATTTTCAAGTTCAGTTCTCTTAGTTTGCAATTCTTGTATAAATTTTTCTTTGTTTTCTAAAATTTTATCTAATCTTTCTATCTCTTCATTTGCTGCATCAAGTTGCTCTTTAGCTATATCTTCTTCGATTTTTAAAGCATTTGCTTCTTTTTCAGTTTTCACTGCAGCACTTTTTTTGGCTATTTCTTTAATTTTCACACCAAATTCTGCAATATGGTTATTGTTTTGTATTTTTTGATTTTCTATATCTTTAATATCTTTTTCAAAACCTGCAATTTCTTCTTCAGTTTTATCAAGCAAATTACGCTTTTCTTTTAAATCCTTTGTAGCATCTTCTACTTTATTTGCAAAACCATCTAACTCTTTATCAATTTGCGATAAAGCTATAAGTTGTTCTAAATATTTATTCATTGATTTTTTCCTTAAAAATATTGAAATGGATTTTTTGAAACTGATATTATAACTTCTAAATGAAATTTTTGCAAATCTTTTGCTAAAATTTCACCAAAGTATGACTCACTTTCATAGTGACCTATATCAATCAAATTGAGTTTATTATGATAACTTTCTAAGGCCTGATGATACTTAAAATCTCCACTTAAAAAACAATCTGCTTTTACACTAGAAATCAAATCTCCACCACTGCCTGTACATATTGCTAAAGTTTTTATTTTTTCTTGATGAGCATTAACAACCCTAATATGATTAAGCTTTAAACACTTTTTAACATGATCAACTAATGTATCTAATTGAAAATCTACATCACAATAGATCAAAAATTCATTTTGTTCTTTGATCTTAAAACCCAAAATTTCGCTAGTAAAATAAGTATTTAAATGACTTAAATCAAAATTTGTATGCATAGCAATCAAGGCTATATTTTTTTGTATCATTTTTGTAAGAAGATTTTGCGGATAAAGCACTCCACTTAAATTCTTCAAACCTTTAAAAATTAAAGGATGATGGACTATAAAAAGTGAATTTTCGCTTGCATTTTCAATTAAATGCATATCTACATCAAGCGCAAGATAAATCTTATTTACATCTTGATCGAAATTTCCAAGCAATAAACCACTATTGTCCCATGAACTTTGCGTATTAAATGGACTAATAGTATCTAAATAATCATAAATTTCTTTAATTTTCATCTAAACTTTCTTTATATACTAAAGCACAACTTTTAGATAATTCTCTAATTTTAAGCATAAAATCTTGTCTTTGAGTTACTGAAATAGCTCCTCTTGCATCAAGCAAGTTAAAAGTATGTGCTGCTAACATACAATAATCATATGCTGGTAAAGCAAGTTTTGCATCTAATGCATTTTTACACTCATTGTAAGCATTTTCAAATTGTATATTTAAAGTTTTTACATCACTTACTTCAAAATTATATTTACTAAATTCAAACTCACCTTGCTTATGAACATCTTTATAGGTAATTTTTTCGCCGTTAAATTCATTCCAAACTATGTCATATACATTATCTACATCTTGTAAATACATTGCAAGTCTTTCCAAGCCATAAGTAATTTCAGCACTAACTAAATCTACGCTTATACCACCAACTTGTTGAAAATAAGTAAATTGTGTAACTTCCATACCATCAAGCCAAACTTCCCAACCCAAACCCCAAGCACCTAAACTTGGACTTTCCCAATTATCTTCAACAAAACGAATATCATGTGATTTTAAATCAAAGCCTAAATTTTCTAAACTTTTTAAATATAATTCTTGGATATTATCAGGGCTTGGTTTAATTAAAACTTGAAATTGATAATAAGCACCCAACCTATTAGGATTTTCACCATATCTTCCATCAGTTGGTCTTCTACTTGGTGCTACATAAGCAGCCGCCCAAGGTTTTTTACCTAAACTTCTTAAAAAAGTTGCCGGGTGAAATGTCCCTGCACCTGCTGGAAAATCATAAGGTTGCATAATAGCACAACCTTGCTTTTGCCAAAATTCTTGTAAATTTAAAATCATTTGAGAAAAAGTCATTTTTCTTCCTTTAATTCTTCAGACTTCTCAGGCGAATTTGCATATAATTCCACTGTTTTATTCCACATCATTTTATATTTTCTTTTTAGAAATTCAACTTCATTACGCGCATATTTAAGTTGCTCGTTAAGATTTTCTATAGTTTTTCTATCCTCATCATAAAGCTCTTGCATAGAATAAAGAGCATCTTTTAAAAATTTATTTTCACCCTTTAAAGCTTCTAAGGTTTCATCCTTAGCATCAAGAACTTTTTCATGTAAATTTAAAATAGTCCCTATAGTTTTTTCTACAAAACTTTCTCCTGCCAAGGTCATAGAATTTAACATAGCAGGTTGCTTTGAACTTGAAGGAACTACGCTAAAAGTACCTTGATTAGCTTCTATATAAATTTTACCTTCTTCTTCTTTGAAATTTAAAGCACCATTTGCCATCATTCCTTTTACAACATCTTCGGATAAATGTACTAACTGACAAAATTCTTTTAATTCCAAGTAAGTTTGCATATACGCTCCTTAAAGAAAAACTTCAATTGTATTAGAATCTTGGATTAATTTTTCTTGTTGTTTTTGTCTATCTTCTAATAATTTTTGCGCTAAAGACTCATCTTCTATTGCTAAAATTTGCACTGCCAAATAAGCTGCATTAATAGCCCCTGCTTTACCTATAGCCACAGTTGCTACAGGAATTCCACTTGGCATTTGCACAGTAGAAAATAAAGAATCCATGCTAGCTAAATTACTTCCTGGCATAGGTATACCTAAAACAGGTTTTGTTGTATGTGCTGCAACAGCTCCTGCTAAATGAGCTGCCATACCCGCTGCAGCAATAAATACTTTTGCACCTTTTTCTTCAGCATTTTTGATGTATTCTTGGGTTCTTTGAGGACTTCTATGAGCTGAAGTGATCAAGACTTCATATTTTACATCAAATTTTTCCAAAATTCCTAAAGCTTCTTTTACTATATCATAATCACTCTTACTTCCCATCAATATGGAAACAAATTTCATTCAACACTCCTTCTTAAAAAGCTAAATTCTGGAAGTTTAAATGGCAAAGTAATTTCATTTTCATTACCACTATGAATTTCACTAAATTCTTTATTGTTTTTTGCTAATAATTGTTTAAACACTATGAATTTTTTTCCTTCATTTTCATATACTAAACCTAGTTTATTTTCCCCTAATTCTATATTAGAATCAACCGGAGCTAGAATTTCATATTCTTTGTTTAATTCTATCTTACCCTTACATTTAAAAAATTCACCATCTTCGCTAATAGCATGCACTTGATGGGTTCCTTCTTCTATACTTGTATTATGATTTATTGAATCGGTTTTTTCATAAGCTCTTGAAACTAAATATCCATCTGTAAAACCTCTGTGTTTTAAAGTATAAATTTCTTTTTCATACTTAGCCGCATCAAAAGTATTTTGCAATACATCTTGCACTGCCATTTTATAAGTTCTTGTAGTCAAAGCTACATAATACTCACTTTTCGTTCTTCCTTCTATTTTAAAAGCATGAATGCAATCTTCTTGCATAATTTTTTGAATATACGAGCTTAAATTTAAATCTTTAGAATTAAACACATGCGTGCCATTCTCATCTTCTTCAAGTCTAAAAAGTGTATTAGTTTCTGGGTTCTTTGCATAAAGTTCATAGTTAAATCTACAATCATTTGCACATGATCCACGATTACTCATGCGTCCACTTTGCACTGAGCTTATCAAACATCTGCCAGAATACGCAAAACACATAGAACCATGGACAAAACTTTCAAGTTCTATGTCACAATTATTTTTCAAATCTTTTGCATCTTTTAAACCAAGTTCCCTTGCTATAACAACACGCTTAGCTCCCATATCTTTATAAACTTGAGCGTCTAAGTAATTTAAAATATTAGCTTGGGTTGATACATGAAGATTGATTTCAGGTGCAAGCTCTTTAACCAAACACATAGCACCTACAGAAGCTACTATAAAAGCATCGGGTTTCATTTCTTTTAATTTTAAAATATGCCTTTTCAAACCTTCAATTTGTGAGCTAAAATGAAATCCATTAATCGTTACATAAATTTTTTTTCCTTTTGCATGCGTATAATCAATAGCTTCTTTAAAAGTTTCATAATTAAAATCTCTAGCAGTTCTTGCTCTTAATGAAAAATTACTCACACCTGCATAAACAGCATCAGCTCCATAAGCTAAAGCTATTTTTAATTTTGTAAAATTACCTGCAGGAGCTACTATTTCAGGAATAATCATTTTTTTCCTAAACTTGCGATTAATGCCTCAATATCATCATTACTTACAACATCTGCAGTTGTATCTCCTTCGATATGCACAGCAGATCCCACGCGTTTTTCATCATCAATTTTACCTTCAAACAAACTACTCATATATCTACTTAAAGCTCTCATAACATTAATAACACGCTCAATTTTTTGACGATGAATATCTTGATATTGCATAGCATCCATTGCCATCATAACTTCATCTTGTCCAGTTTGCAAACAACCTGTAATCTCATCTATGATATTTTTAGCATTGTTATTTATTTCAATAGCTTCTTTAAAGCTTACCACATTAGGAAATTTTGCATTTAATTTTTCAAAAATTTCTATATTTTTATTTAAAGCATCACTGATTACACAAAGATCACTCTCAGAATTTGCAAAAAAATCGTTAATAGCTTCTAATTTTTCCATCATCTCTGTGGCTTTTATTTCACTATCTCTTGTAACATCATCAAGTTGATGTACAACTTTATGTTCTTTACTAGGTGGTGGTGGTGGCCAAGCCATATCCGCTCTTGCTTTATAATCACCATTAATCATATCATTAACAATTTGCTTATTTTTTTCCTCATCTTCATAATCTGTATCTGGTTTTTCTTCTGTTTCTTCTACAGAATCAAGATCTAAGTCTTCAGTGCCATTCATTAAAGCATCTAATTCTTCTTGAGTCATTGTTACACCTTTTTTAATAAAAAAACTAATGCGAGATTATATTACAAAAAAATATAAATCAACATTAATTTTACCAATTAATTATTTTTTTGCACAAAATAATCTTTTTTTTAATTTGATTATAAAAAAAATATTAATTTAAACTTAATTTAAAAAAAATATACTACAATCTATAAAATAAATTAAAAAACCCAAAAAATAAAAAGGAGAAAAAATGGGTAAATTTGTAAATAACATTGATGAGTTTTTTAGTTATTGTCAAGAACATGAAGTTTTATTTGTTGATTTTAGATTTACTGATATGATAGGCACTTGGCATCACATCACTTATAATATAAAAGCAATTGATGATAAAACCTTTGAAAACGGAATTCCTTTTGACGCAAGCTCTTTGCATGGTTGGCAGCCCATAGAAAAATCAGATATGATTTTAAAACCTGATGTGAAAAGTGCGTTTTTAGATCCTTTTACAGCTGATCCTACTATCATAGTAATTTGCGATGTATATGATATTTACAAAGATCAAATGTATGAAAAATGCCCAAGAAGTATTGCTAAAAAAGCAATGCAACACTTAAGCACAAGCAATATCGCTGACACTGCTTATTTTGGTCCTGAAAATGAATTTTTTATTTTTGATAATGTAAAAATAGTTGATTCTTCTCACTGTGCAAAATATGAAGTAGATACTGAAGAAGGTGAATGGAATGATAATAAAGATTTTACAGATAGTTACAATAGTGGACATCGCCCAAGAAATAAAGGTGGATATTTTCCTGTAAGTCCTATTGATTCTAGTGTGGATATTAGAGCTGAAATGGTACAAGTTTTAGAAAGAGTTGGTTTAAAAACTTTCGTACATCATCATGAAGTAGCACAAGGACAAGCTGAGATTGGTGTAGAATTTGGGAATTTAGTTGAAGCTGCTGATAATGTACAAATTTATAAATATGTAGTTAAAATGGTAGCGCATTTAAATGGAAAAACAGCAACCTTTATGCCAAAACCACTCTATGGAGATAATGGAAGTGGTATGCATGTGCATATGAGCCTTTGGAAAGATGGAGTAAATTTATTTTATGATAAAGAAGGATATGGAAAATTAAGTGAATATGCGATTAATTACATCGGTGGAATTTTAGCTAATGCAAGAAGTGTTGCTGCATTTACCAATCCTAGTTCAAATTCTTATAAAAGAATAGTTCCAGGTTTTGAAGCACCTTGCATACTAACTTATTCTTGCCAAAATCGCTCTGCAAGTTGTCGCGTGCCTTATGGTATTAATGAAAAAAGCGCAAGAGTTGAAATAAGATTTCCTGATAGCACTTCCAATCCTTACCTAGCTTTTACAAGCTTGCTTATGGCAGGACTTGATGGTATTAAAAATAAAACCATACCGGTAGGTCCTATGGATGAAAATTTATTTGCACTAACCCTAGATGAGATTAGAGAAAAAGGTATAGAGCAATTACCTCACACTTTAAGAGGATCTTTGGAAGCACTCATTAGAAAAAATGCCTTCTTAAAGCCTGTTATGAGTGATGTATTTATTGATGATTATCAACATATGAAATTTGAAACCCAAGTATGGCCTGTAGAAGCTAGACCAACTGCATATGAGTTTAAAACTTGCTATTCATGCTAATCTTGATGCTTTTTAGCATCAAGATTAAAATACTATTGTTTTATTATCATATATAAAAATCCTATCATCAAACACTAAATCCAAGGCCTTAGAAAAAACATTTTTTTCTACATTACGCCCTGCTTGTTGCATAGCTTGCCAAGAATATTCATGAGTAACCGGTATAACATCTTGGGTAATAATTGGCCCCTCATCTAAGTTATTATTTACAAAATGTGCTGTTGCACCTATAATCTTTACCCCTCTTTCATAAGCTTGCTTATAAGGATTAGCTCCTATAAATGCAGGTAAAAAAGAATGGTGGATATTAATAATCTTCCCCTCAAAATTCTCTACAAAAGATGGAGATAATATTCTCATATATTTTGCTAAAACAATATAATCAAACTCATATTGTTTTAAACACTCTAGTAGTTTTTTTTCATGCTCTTGTCTGCTTAAATCCTGTGCTAAAATAGTATGAAAAGGTATGTTAAATTTATCCACTAAAGGTTTTAATACATCATAATTTGCAATAACTGCCTTAATATTTGCATTAAATTCTCCACTAAATTGACGGATAAGTAACTCACCTAAACAATGAGTTTCTTTAGTAGCTAAAACAATAATATCTTTTTTTCTTTTTGAAGTAATTTCAATTTGTGCATTATCAGGAAGCATAGCTTCAAGCGTTCCTTTAAAAGCTTTTATATCAAGCTCACCTTCTAAATGCGCCCTAAAGAAAAAACGATTTTCTCCAACAAATTCATCATTTTTTATAATATTGATTCTATATTTAAAAATAACATCTGAAATTCTATAAATCAATCCTTTTTCATCGCTGCATGAAATTTTTAAAATATACTCATTCATTTTTACTCCTTTATATAGTTTTTTAATTCTTGTAATTTTCTTTTTTCAAGTTCAATTCCAAGTTCTTTCCCACTAAATCCTTCCTTTAGTAAGTCATTGGCGCTAATTTTACTTTCAAAAGCATGATGGTATAAATTTATTTTTTTTGCTTGTGTTATACGCTCATTATTCCAAAGTCCAAGCCATTTGCAAAGTGGTATTTTTAAAGCAATTTTAGCTAAATCAAAATCATCAATTTTACCTAAAATAAATTCTTGTTCGCATTTTTTTAAAAGCTCTTTTTTTAATTTTGTTTTTTTAAAAAATTCCTCTTTACTTATATGAAAAAAATTCAAATACAAATACAAAAACAAAGCCTCATCACAAATTAACTTTTGGCTATACTCTAAAAGTCTCTCAAATTCTTTATTACAACTTTGATAAAAAAAGATTTTTTCTTCTAAATTTAAAATTTTAAAATACTCATAAGCTTTATTTAGTCTTGAAGTTTTAAAAATTTTATAAAGTTCATTATTAATACGCTCTTTAGATAAATCGCTTATATCCATAGTTTGCATTAATTTTAAACTTTCTTTTGCAATTGTTAAATCAAACCTACATGCAAAAGAAATTCCACGAAGCACTCTTAAACTATCTTCAATAAAACTTTTATCATCAATATGTCTTATAATCTTTGCTTGCAAATCTTGCAAACCATTAAAAAAATCCAAAAATTCAAAATCAAAAATATTTACCATCAATGCATTAATGGTAAAATCTCTTCTTCTTGCTCCTTCTTGCTCATTATTACAAACTTTAACTTCAAAACCTCTATGGCCTGTAGAAATTTTATTTTCATAGCGTGCTAGAACTAAATCAAATTTTTTATATTTATATACAAAAAAACTTTTTCCTACTCCATTTGCACCAAGTTTTTGCATAAGCTCATCAAAAAGCATAGGCTCAATATCATAAATTTCTATATCATAATCATCACTAGATAAATCTAAAAAAGAATTCCTTACACAACCACCTACTAAATAAACCCTTTGTGTGTAAGGCTTAAGTATATTTTTAATTCTTAAAAAATCTTGGTCATTTTTTAAGTCTATCTTCAATCTTTGCAAGTAAAAACTCTAAAAAAGTAATGGTCATATCTAGTCTTTTTTCCATATGCTCATCTTTGGTATTTTTTAATCCTTCAAATAAAACCAAAATACGCTCTCTAAGATTTTTCAAGAAAAATTCTTCATTATTTATAATGCTTTCTTCTTTTTCTTCTAAAGCTTCAACCTTAATAGCGACATTTTGTTTATCATCTTTTACTTTTACTTCTAAATCATCTAGTTCTTGGATTAGCTCTTGTGTAACCTTACTAATTTCTTCTTTGATTTTTTTCTCTTGAGTATTAACATTTTTTTCTTGAGTAATTTCTTCTACCATAGGAGCAAATTCATCGTTTTTATTTTTTTTATTATCTAATTGCGAATTAACTTCACTAATAGCCATTTTTGCTAAATCTTCTATATTCATAGTTTTATCAACCACCTTTTAAATTCATTAATTTCTTCTTCACTTTTCATATTGACAAAAAAATCAAGCATATCATAATTTAAATCTTCATGATTAGAACGCAAGCCACTCAAACGCCTTATAGCATCAATGGCATTTTTATTTTGCGGATCTTGTTTTAATATATTTTTATAAATCTCCAAAGCCTCATCTTTTAAGCCTTGTGCTTCATAAATAGAAGCCTCTGTTACTGTATATCGCATTATTAACTCACAAAAATAAAATCCTAAAATTCTAACAAAAAAGGCTTTAATTTATTTTTAATTTTCACTTAATCACAGGAGCCTTATATGCCAAAAATACAAAAATGTTAAGTATTATAGCTACTATAATAAGCATAATAAAGCCTGAAGTGAAATTTCTAAAATTATCATGAAGCATGCCTATAATCCAAGGTGATTGAGCAGCTATTAAATACCCTATACCTTGTGACATAGCAGAAAGTTTAGCCGCTATGATAGAATTTGAGCTTTTGATAGCAATAAATAATAGCGAAATTGTAAAAACTCCACTAGAAGCAAAACCTAAAAAAATAGCCGCTAAAAACAAAATCGCTTTTACTTTAAAAAGAAAAATCATCATAAAACTTAAAAAATACAAAAACCCTAACATCACTATAGCAAAACTTTTAGCACGAGATCTAAGCTTTCCTAAAATGATAGGTAGTAAAAATGCCACAGGCATTCCTATGATTTGAGATAATAATAAAACATTAGAACCAAAGTCAATTCCAAAGCCCTTTTCACTAATCATCACACTAAGCCATGCAAAAAGACTATAAGATAAAAAACTTTGTAATCCCATTACAATAGTAACTTTCCAGGCTGTTAAGTTTAAAAAGATATTCACTTTATTAATATTTTTCTTTTTAGGGCGTAATAATCTTTTATTTTTCAAATGTGGAAAATAAAAAATCAAAGCAATTAAAGCCAATATAGCCCAAAAAAACATAGCTTGAGGTACATCAAAAAATTTAAGTAAAGGAAGTGATAAGGCCACGCCAGCAATTGAAGATAAGCCTATAATTGATCCATATAAACCCATTATCTTATAAGTATTTTTAGAAAATTTTTCTTTTACAAAAGAAGGTAATAAAACATTAGCTATTGCAATGCCTGCTCCTATCAAAAAAACCCCAGAAAATAAACCTATAGTTCCTCCATAACTTCTAATAACTTCTCCAAAGACAATCAAAATTAAGGCAAAAAACAAAGCTTTAATTTGTGAAAAATACGCTACAAAAAACGATATAAGACCAAAAGCTATTAAAGGTAAGGTTGTTAGCATACCTGCTAAAGTAGAATTAATATTGTAATATTCTTGAATATGTTCTATCATAGGACCTATGGAAGTTATAGGTGCTCTTAAATTTAAAGCAAGAGTAATCACAACTAAAATATTAATCCAAAAGAATTTTTTATATGAAATTTGTGTGTACATGATTATTTTTGATTTAATATATTTTCAAGATATCTTTGTTTATCAGAATCGGTGTTTTTTTGCACTACTTGTTTTTTTTCTTTTACAACTTCATTCTCTTTGGAAAAATAAAAGTGATCAATGATAAAAATAGAAGAAATAATCACAATTAAAGGAATTAAAAAAATCATAATCAATACTTTCTAAAAACATTACCATAGTATTCTAAATTATCTTTTTTTAAATTTTCATCAAAAGTATTTGCCTCAAAATTTGCTTTTAAAATTTTTTCTCTTTCTTCATCCAAATCCTGATACGAAAATACCATATTAATACTTATCACCCCATCAAGCTGTTCTAATTGTTTATATGCTTTTAACTCATCATCTAAATTTTCACTTTCTATTACCACTATAATTTTTTCTTCTTGAGCTAATTCCACACTACAACATGGTGTTTGTTGAATTTGCTCTTTAAGTTTTTCTAATTTTTCCTCTTTAGTTAAAATCAATACACTAGAAAGATTCATCTATACTCCAAAATATAATTTTATCTTCATAACCAGCACTAATAAATTCATGCTCGTTTAAAAATATAAGATATTCTAGCAAAAAATCTTTATTTTGGAATTTTTTTATTGTTTTTAAATTTTTAGTATCTATAAGCTCTATAATATTTTTTTCATTATCTCCAAAAACCGCTATAGAACCACTTTTATTTAGACTACAAGCATATATTAAAAAGTCTCTTTCTATGCTTTTTTCTTGATCATTTCGCACTATGCCTAATTTTCTATCAGTGCTACAACTTGTAATAATTGCATTTTTAAAATCAAGTTGATAAATATTATCTTTATGAAGATTTTTATAACTTTTTATTTTTTGCCACTTTTTCACATCAAAAAGTATTATTTCACCACTTTCAAAACCTGCTACTAATTGAGTTTTTGCCTCATTTAAAACCACATCACTTAAACTTGAGTTAGAGAAAGTAAAATTTTTTATAATATTTTTTGTTTTTAGATCAAAAAGCTCTATATTAGAACCTAGCAAGGCTAATAAAATAGTATCATCATCTAAAAACAAAGCTTTTTTTACTCCATCACTTAAAAGCTTATAGTTGTAAAGTTGTTTATTTTTATAAATACTAAGCCTTTTACTACCAAAATCACCTTCACTTAAAATCAAAATAGCCCCATTTAAGTAATCAATACTATAAATTCTAGGGCTAAGATTTTCTTCGTAAAAATTTTTAATCTTATCAAGTTGAGTGATTTTTTGCATTTTTTTGTCTTTAATAAAGTACTGATTTAATTCTCCATTATCAAGTCCTATAAGCAAACTACTATCAACAAGTTTTAAGGCATTTAAATTTGAATCAAGTTTAAGCTCATAACTAAATACATATACACTCATTAGTAAGATTAAAAATATTTTTTTCATAGTTTTATTTTACGCCTTCATTTAAAACATCTAAAAGATTAGATTTTTTCTTTAGTTCCTCATTTTTAAATTTAGCTTCAAAACTATTTCCTACTAAAGGTTTTGCATCGCTTTGTGGCACATGGCATTGTGTACAATTAAACCTTGCATCACTTATCATATCTTTAGTAGATTTGTTTTTTCTTAAGTCAAAATAATGGCTACTTGGAAGCGGAGTGGCCCCAACATCTTTAGCTATAGCTTTATCATGACAGCTTAAACAAATATTATTATCCTTAGTAATTGGAAGCATATCCTCTAAAGTATGTGGAATTAATGGCGGAGCATTTTCAAATGATCTCTCAATTAAAACAGATTCTCCAGCCATTGCTTGAGAATACTTTGCATCCAATAACTCTACATTTTCACTTTCTAAACTTGTTTTTCTTAAACCTATATCTTTTGAATCAACACTTTTAACAGCAAGTCCGCAAGCACTTATTAAAACAGCTGCTGCTAAGGATAAAAAGATTTTATTTTTCATTTTCTCTCCTTAAATTTATTATACTAAAACCTAAAGCATCATCACCGCAAACATCAACACATTTTCCACATCTTATACACTCACCTGATTTTACATCTTGATTTTCTTTACCTATCATCCAAAGCACTTGCTTTTCAGGACATATCCCAAGGCATTTATAACACTTAGTACATTTTTGTAAGTTATATCTTACTTTTAGTAATGAAAAATGCGAACTTAAAGCCCAAAAAGCTCCTAAAGGACAAAAATGCGAGCAAGTAAATCTTGGACTAAAAAATGTATCTATACAAAAAACAATCAAAGCTACAAAAAGCCAAGAAATACCGCCGAAAATAATTCCTCTTTGGATTATTCCTATATAAGAAAATTCCTCAAAAACAGGAAAGGAAAAAAGAAAAGAAAAAATCAAAACAAAAGCCAAAACATAATAACGCAAATTTTTATTTACATTAAAAATCCTTGCTTGATTAAAACCTAATTTACTTCTAATAAAATAAGCAAAATCAGTAATGATATTTACAGGACAAACCCAAGCACAAAACGCTCTTCCAGCAAAAATAGCATAAAATAAAAATACTATCAAAGCACCACTTAAAGCCATTAAATCTACTTGCAAACTTGCTAAAGCAAGTTGAATAAACGCAAAAGGATCGCTTAGCGGCACCGAAGAAAATAAAACTGAAGAGCTTAAATTTCCTTTTAATATAAAATTAAATACACCAAAAGAAAAAAAAGTTAAGATAGACAATTGCACTATTCTTCTTAAAATAAGATATTTCATAACAATTCTCCATCATTAAGATAATCTTTAGCCTTGTTTTTATTGAAATTTTTATCTGTGTTTACATCTTGCAAGCGTTTTTCATCTTTTTCATCCCAACCTTTGATGTAATTATCCCCAGCTTTTCCCAAGACAAATTCTCTAGGTAAAACTCTAATAGCAGCTTTTTGCGTTATACAGGCTTTCTCACAAATCCCACATCCCACGCATACTTCATGATCTACTACAGGTAATAAAAATGCGTGCTTTGCAGTTCTTTCATTGCGTTTTATTTCAAGCTTTAATGCCTTATCTATCAATGGACAGGCTCTATAACAAGCATCACATTGAATTCCCCAATAAGCAACACAACTTGCACTATCAATTATAGCTATACCCATTTTTGTTTTATAAATTCCATCATTTTGCTCTAAATATTTATGATCTAGCGCATTTGTAGGGCAATCTCTTATACAAGGTATATCCTCGCACAATCTACAAGGATTTTCTCTTGCTATAAAAAAGGGTGTGCCATTTTTAGCACTATTTTCTAAATTTGCTAGTTTTAAAACATCATAAGGACAAGCTTTTACACAAAGTCCACATCGTATACATTTTGATAAAAATTCTTTTTCATCATCTGCCCCAGGAGGTCTTAAAAAATACTCCTGATTTGAGCTAAATGCTAAACTTGCTAAAAATGCACTTCCGCTTCCTATACATAAAAGCTTAAAAGTAAAGGCTAAAAATTCTCTTCTATTTTTCATTTTTATGCTTTAGTAATTTTTACGGCACATTTTTTGAAATCTGTTTGATTAGACAATGGGCAAGTTGCATCTAATGTAACTTTGTTTATATATACATTTTCATCAAACCAAGGCACATACACAAGCCCTTTAGATGGTTTATTTCTACCACGAAAATCTACTCTAGCTTTTACTTTACCACGGCGTGATTGTACCCATACGATATCACCTTGATTAATTTTCATTGCCCTAGCATCATCTTCATTCATATAACAAAGTGCTTCAGGTACTGCACGGAAAAGCTCAGGAACTCTCATAGTCATAGTTCCACTATGCCAATGCTCTAAAACCCTACCAGTACATAACCAAAATGGATACTCTTCACTCGGTCTTTCAGGAGCTTTCATAAATGGTCTAAAGAAAATTTTCACTTTGTTTTTCAAGCTATATTTTTCTTTAGTCTGCGGAGCCAGTAAATCTCCTTTTGGCAGTTCTTTAGCGAATTCACCATAAAATGCAAAATCTGAATTTGGAGCTGCTTTTTTAGCATAATAATCAAATTTAGTATTAAATCTCCATTGTGTTTCTTTACCATTTACCACAGGCCATCTTAAACCTCTTACTTTATGATAAGTATCAAAATCAGCTAAATCATGCCCATGACCTAAACCAAATTTGCGGTATTCTTCCCAAAGGTATTTTTGCACAAAAAAGCCATAACCTTCAAATTCTTTACCATCGCTACCTATAATTTTTCTTTCATCGCCATTAACATCACTATTATCAAATCCTTTTGCAATAGAATCGTTTGCTTTGAAAGATTTTGCTTCTTTGTTTGCAAATAATACATCATATAAAGTATCATCTTCACTATAACCCATAGCTTTAGCTTCTTCTAAAACACTTGGCAGAGTAAGTTTATCATTTACCTTAGTTTCACCCCAAACTTCTTTTAATTTAAAGCGTTTTGCAAATTCCATAATTTGCCAAGTATCACTCATAGCCTCACCTACAGGCAGCACTTGCTGTTTCCAGTGTTGAGTTCTTCTTTCAGCATTACCATAAGCACCCCATTTTTCATAAATCATAGCACTTGGTAAAATTAAATCTGCCACCTTAGCACTAATTCCTGGGTAGCAATCACTCACAACAATAAAATTATCCATTTCTCTAGCCGCTGCTATCCAGTGATTTGCATTAGCAGTGTTTTGCCAAGGATTATTTACTTGCACCCAAGCAAATTTGATATTTCCATCTTCTAAATCTCTCATGATTTTTAAGTATGGAGCACCTGGTTTAGGATTGATTGTTTTTGCCGGAACTTTCCAAATTTTTTCGCTAATTTCTCTGTGCTTAGGATTTGCAACGACCATATCAGCAGGTAAACGATGCGAAAAAGTCCCTACTTCTCTTGCAGTTCCACAAGCACTTGGTTGCCCTGTCAATGAAAACGCACCGCTACCTGGCTTAGCTTGTTTACCAAGTAAGAAATGCACCATATAAGCTTGTTCATTCACCCAAGTACCTCTTGTGTGTTGATTAAAGCCCATAGTCCAAAAACTTACAACTTTTCTATTTTTTTCTATATATAAATTTGCTAATTCTTGAAGTTTTTTCTTAAATTCTTCAATGCTTTCATCTTCATTACCTTTAGCAACTTTAGCAACATAATCAAGCGTATAAGGCTCTAATGCTTTTTTGAAATCTTCAAATGAAATTTCCCAATGCGCATCAGGAGCACTTTGGTGTTTCATTTCAAATTTATCACCTGCTTTTACTCCTAAATAAGCCAAAGATACCGCTTCTTCTTCATCTACAATAATAGCATTTTGTTTTGCTACTGTATCTTTCTCACTTGCTTTAAATTTAGGATGGTTTGGATTATTTCTCATTCCATAACCAATATCAGCATAGCCTGTTGTAAAGATACAATGTTTTTCAATAAATTCTTTATCCATAGCTTCAGGATGATTATAAACAATCTCTCTAGCGATATAATTCCAAATAGCTAAATCAGTATTTGGCTTGAAGATGATTTCAGTATCTGCTATATGAGAAGTTCTATTAGAAAAAGTAGATAAATTTACAATTTTGACTTTATCTAAATTACTTAATTTTCTATCACTTACCCTTGACCATAAAATCGGATGCATTTCTGCCATATTTGCACCCCAAGTAATAATAGTATCAGTAAGCTCTATATCATCATAACAGCCAGAAGGCTCATCAACTCCAAAAGTTTGCATAAAACCAACAACCGCACTAGCCATACAATGGCGTGCATTTGGGTCTATATTGTTTGATCTAAAACCAGCTTTTACTAATTTTGCAGCAGCATATCCTTCTTGTATAGTGTATTGACCGCTTGCAAAAATTCCAATTCCTTCAACACCTTTTTCTTTGTAAGCTTTTTTAAATTGTTTTTCCATTTCATCAAAGGCTCTTTGCCAAGAAACTTGTTGAAATTTTCCATTTTTATCAAACTCACCTTTTGCATTTACGCGAAGTAAAGGTGTTACTAAGCGATCTTCTCCATACATAATTTTTGCATTAAAATAACCTTTAATACAATTTAATCCACGATTTACAGGAGCTGCTGGATCTCCTTTTACAGCAACAATTTTACCATCTAAACTTGCAACTAAAATTCCACAGCCTGTACCACAAAATCTACAAACAGCCTTATCCCAACGCCATTTATTCTCAGTATTAGCAAGTACACTACTTGGAACACTAAGACCTGCAACACCACAAGCACTAGCAATAGCGGTGTTTTTAATGAAGTCTCTTCTGTTCATTATATCCCTCGTTATTGTTTATTCAATGTATTTTAATACATCTAAAAAATATTACTACATTAATGATAAAATTTAAATTATAAAAAAGAATATTTTATAAGTATTTATAAATAGGAGTTTTTTAGTATATTTTTAAATATTTTTACATATTATAAACGCTAGTTAATTCTAGCGTTTTAATTGATTTACAATTCCAAGCATATCATCACTTGTAGTGATTGCCTTTGAGCCTGCCTCATAAGCCCTTTGCCCTGTGATAAGATCTGTCATTTCTTCTACAAGCTGAACATTACTAAGCTCCACAAAGCCGTGTTTGATGACAGAAAAACCGTTCTCGCCCGCTATACCTGCAATAGGCGCTCCACTTGCATCAGTTTCTACTAAAAGGTTATCCCCTAAAGCATGTAAACCTGCAGGATTGATAAAATTTACAAGTTCAATTTGTCCTATTTGAGTTTCAGCTGTATTTCCTGGCTGCATTACTGAAACTGTTCCATCACTTGCCACATTTATAGCAATAGCATCTTCAGGTATAGTCATTTCCGGTAAAAGTCTATAACCATCTGAATTTACTATGTTTCCTTCAGCATCTTTAGTAAATTGACCATTTCTAGTATAAGCTATAGTTCCATCAGGCATTTGAATTTGAAAAAAGCCATTATTACCAGCAATTGCCATATCAAGACCTGAAGTTGATGTTTGTTTTAAACTACCTTCACTAAAAATTTTACTTACAGCTGTTACTCTTGCTCCAAGCCCTACTTCAATGCCACTTGGATGTTTTGTGGTACTTGAGGTTGAAGTTCCTGCGTATTTCATCGTTTGATACATCAAATCTGCAAATTCTGCACGCGATTTTTTATAACCTACTGTATTAACATTTGAAATATTATTTGAAGTCACATCAATTTGTGTTTGTTGCGATACCATCCCTGATGCTGCTGTGTATAATGATCTTAACATTTTATCTATCCTTAGTTTATTTAGTACTTGCTAATTTATTAATAGCTTCTTGATTTAAATCATCCATATGAGATGTCATAACTTTTTGATACATCTCAACCATTCTATTTGCCTCAATTAACCCTACCATTTCTGTAACTGGATTAACATTTGATCCTTGAGTAAAACCTTGCTTAATGGCATTTGAATTTGGTAAATCTCTAATCTTGTTTAAATTATCAATTTTATACATATTATCGCCATCTTTTTGCAAATCTCTTAAATCATCAACTTGTGCTACAAATAATCTTGCAATATTTTGATTAGCTGCACTGATAATTCCATTTTTATCCACATTAATAAAAGAAGTAGAATCTCCTATGCGGATGCCATCATTTTCGGGATTATTAAAATAATCACTGCTTAAAACTCTGTATCCTTGACGGTTTACCAAATAACCCTCATCATCAAGTTGGAAATTTCCATCTTGACTTAATCTTATTTCACCATTATTTGTTTTAATCAAGTAAAAAGTATCTTCGCGAGTAAGAGCTAAATCCAAAGGATTATGCGTCATTTTCATAGAACCTACGCTAAAATTTGTATAGACATGATTAACCTGCGGAACTCTATCTATAGTTGTATTAACAAATCTTGCAGCATCTCTTGTGTGATTTTGTATAGGTAACTCATCTTGAGTTTCTTTAAAAATCCTTTTAAAATCTGCAATAACAACATTATCTCTTTTATAGCCACTTGTATTTACATTTGCTAGATTGTTAGTTACAACATCTAAACGATTAAATTGCGTAACCATAGCACCGGTGGCTTGATAATACCCATTTTGCATTATTTTTCCTAACTAAAATCTTAATTTTTCACTAATAAAGCAAAAGTCGTTCCAAAATATTTTTATTTGTTTTTAATTAATTTTTAGGCATAATATTTAGTTTTACACTCATTACTTAAATACAAGGGGTATCCATGGCTAATGAAACTAATGTTTTAGAAGAACTTTTCAAAGAAAATTCTAAAGATTATATCACATATGAAAAACTTGTCAAGTATTTTGCAAAGCTTCCAAACGCAACAAGTGCAAAAAAAATCCGTGATCTAATGGATAAATATAAAGTAGAATTAATCTCTTCAGCTGAAATTGCCAAAAAAAGAAATTTAGAAGAAGCAAAAAAGCTACAAGAGGAAAAACAAAAATTACAAGATACAAGTTTGGAAAATGAATTTGATTTAGCCAATGAAAATGATTTACTTGAGTGGAGCAGATCAGACTCTCCTGTAAGAATGTATTTAAGAGAAATGGGACAAATTGCTCTTTTAAACAAAGATGAAGAAATTGAAATTTCTAAAAAGATTGAGCTAGGCGAAGACATTATCATCGATGCTTTTTGTTCTGTGCCTTATTTGATTGATTTTATACTTGATTATAAAGAACCTTTAATTAATAGAGAAAGAAGAGTGAAAGAGCTTTTTAAAAGCTTTGAGGATGATGATAAAAGCGATGATGATAAAAGCGATGAAGAAATAGATTCTGAAGAAGAAAACGAAAATGAGGAAAATGAAAATTCTAATGAAAAAAAACCTAAAAAAACAAATAAAAAAGAAGATGAAAGAACTTTAAAAGTCATAGAAAGCTTTAAAGCATTAGAAAAAGCAAAAAAAGAATGGTTAAAAACTATATCTACTATTAATGCAGAAAAAAATGATGATGAACTATTAGATAAACTCATAATTGCTTTTAAGAAAAATATACTAAAAGAAAAACTAATGGATCTAGGTCCAACATCAAAACTTATTTCTGAAATAGTAAAATCTATGGAAACAGCATTAAAAAGTGATGAGGAATTTGATAAAGAATTAAAACGTTTAGAGTATCGCTTACCAATGTTTTCAGAAGAATTAAAACAAAGACACCAAGATATTTTAAAAGATATTACCAAACTTAGCAAAGAAGAAATTGCAGAGCGTGCCCTAGAAACTACCATGGTAAGCACTTATATGGAGATTAAAAAACTCATTCAAACTAAAGAAGCTAGTCAAAATTCTTTTGATTTAGAAAAAGATCAATTAAAAGAAATTCTAGAGCAAATCAAACGCGGTAAAAAAATATCTGATGAGGCTAAAACTAGAATGGCAAAATCAAATTTACGCTTAGTTGTAAGCATTGCCAAAAGATATACTAACCGCGGATTACCATTTTTAGATTTAATCCAAGAAGGCAACATAGGCTTAATGAAAGCAGTAGATAAATTTGAATACAAACGCGGTTATAAGTTTTCAACCTATGCAACTTGGTGGATTAGACAAGCTATTTCAAGAGCAATTGCTGATCAAGCAAGAACTATAAGAATTCCTATTCATATGATAGAAACTATCAATCAAATCAATAAAATCATTCGCGAGTATTTACAAAAAGAAGGTAAAGAACCGGATGTAAGTATTATTGCAAAAGAAGTAGGACTTAGTATAGATAAAGTAAAACAAGTTATTAAAATTACTAAAGAACCAATTTCCCTAGAAGCACCTATTAGCAACGAGGATGATGGTAAATTTGGAGATTTTGTAGAAGATAGAACCTCAATTTCACCTATGGATCACATCTTAAAAGATGATTTAAAAGAACAAATTGATGAAGTTTTAGATCAGCTTAATGATAGAGAAAAGGCTGTTATTAGAATGCGTTTTGGCTTAATGGATGATGAAAGTGATAGAACTTTAGAAGAAATCGGTAAAGAATTAAATGTCACAAGAGAAAGAGTAAGACAAATAGAAAGCTCAGCTATAAAAAAACTTAAACACCCAAAAGTTGGTAGAAAACTTAAAAACTACATAGAAGGTTGGAAATAATCCTTGCTAAAAAGCAAGGATTAGCTATCTCTAAAAAGCTTCGTTGCTAAGTGCGTCGCCCTGCTGTGATCAGTATCTTTTTTCAAGGTATTAAAAATTCTACTAATATACTCTTCTAAAGTTTGTTGAGAATTGTTGATTTTTTCTGTCTCATTTAAAACAACCTTACGATATCTTCCCTCGTTGTCTAACTCATAAGCTAAATCATTGTCGCTTAATTGTAGTTTTAAAATTTGAGCCAATTTTGCACGAGAATGCTCATCAAAAATAGGAGTCATTAATTCTAGTCTTCTTTCTAAATTTCTTGGCATCCAATCAGCGCTTGAAATAAAATAATTTGGTGTTGTATGTTTAAAATATAAAATTCTAGCATGCTCTAAATATTTTCCCACTATACTTCTGACTCTTATATTTTCACTATATCCTTTTACTCCAGGTCTTAAACAACAAATTCCACGCACAATAAGATCTATTTTAACACCTTTATTTGAAGCCTCATATAAAGCTTTAATCACATCACCATCTACCAAAGCATTCATTTTGGCTATGATTACTCCATCTTTTCCATAGCTTGCTTCAGTAGCTATCATATCTAAAATTCTTTCTTTGATTTGCTTTGGACTCATTGATAAAGTCTTTAAACGACGACTTTTGCTATATCCTGAAAGTATGTGAAAAAAAGTTGTAGTATCTTGAGAATATTCTTCTTTTGAAGTAAAATAACTCACATCAGTATAAATTTTAGCTGAACTTGCATTGTAATTACCCGTACTTAAATGATTATAAATTTTTAATTTATCCCCTTCTTTTCTAATCACTTGAGCTACTTTTGCATGCACCTTAAAACCAGTGATTCCATATACCACATGAGCCCCTGCATTTTCTAATGATTTTGCCCAATGCAAGTTATTTTCCTCATCAAAACGCGCTTTTAATTCTACCATTACAGTAACTTGTTTGCCATCGCTTGCTGCATCAATTAAAGCTTGAACTATGTTTGAATTTTTTTCTACTCTATAAAGAGTCATTCTTATAGAAACAACCTTAGGATCTTTACTTGCCTCTTTGATAAATTGATATACAGGCTCAAAACTCTCATAAGGCTGTATAGCCAAAATATCTTGTTTATCTATTGCACTAAATATAGATACATTATCCCCAAAAGGTGGTAAAATTTTTGGTGTATACATAGGATTTAGCAAATGTGTAAATTCTTTGTTGGAAATGATTTGCCATAATGAAGCTAAATTTAAAAGTATATTATACTCATAAATATCTTTATGAAAAATATTCATATGAGAACTTAAAAATTCAATCAACTGCTCATCTGCGCCTTTTTCTATTTGCAAGCGTATAAAAGCACCTTTTCTACGAAGTTTTAAACCCTGCTCTAAAATCAACATAAAATCATCAGCTTCTTCTTCTTCTATTTCCATATCTGCATTTCTAGTTACTCTAAAAGCAGCAGAAGATAAGAGCTTGTAGCCAGGAAAAATATGCTCAGTATGATAGCGTACTATACTTTCTATAGGCACATAAATATTAGAACTTACTTGATAAAATCTTGGTAAAACCCTAGGTATGCGTATCATGCCAAATTTTAAAAGTTCAGGGTGCATAGGATCACAAAGTTTTACCGCTAAAGAAAATGAAAGGTTATTTAAATGCGGAAAAGGATGAGTTGCATCAACTGCAATTGGAACTATCACAGGAAAAATATTAGAAAAAAAATGCTCATTACATTGCTGTTTTAAATCCTCATCAAGTTCTTCGTATGAGCGAATAAACAAATTTTCTTTTTCTAAATCTTGGGTAATTTTAGTAAAATACTGCTCTACTACATATTTTTCTTCATGTAGATAATTTCTAATAGCTTTAAGTTGCGCAAGAGGAGTCATTTCATCATTGCTTGTTGTGCTTATTCCTGCCACAAAAAGTTGTTTTAATCCAGCCACTCTTATCATATAAAACTCATCTAAATTTGTACAGTATATAGCAATAAATTTAAGTTTTTCAAGCAAAGGAAGATCTTTAGAGCATTGATCTAAAACACGAGAATTAAACGCAAGCCAAGAAAGTTCTCTGTTAATATACATTGATGGTTGAATTTGCATGATATACCTACCTTTATTTCTAGATATTTATATTTTAGTATTTCTTTCATTAAAATTTATTTTATTTGTATAATAGTAAATATAATTATATAAAAAAATAATACTTTTTTTATCTTATTAAAAAAATAATAAATGATTAATAAATATATATTTACTTTTTTGCCTTTATGGTGTTATATAATTATACACAAGTTCTTGTAACTTAAACTTCATTCAAAGGAGAGACTTTGAAAAAAGCAAACTCAAAACTTTTTGCTGTTTTCCTCTTCTTACTTGTAATTTTAGCAGGAGTTGGAATGTATACTTTCCATAATGCTAAGGGCACTTCTTATTTTAGCGATGCTAGTGAAAGCTGTAATAATTGCCATATTATGAACGAGGTTTATAATGATTATTTAAAAGCTTCGCACTCTAAAGAAGTTGATGGTAAACCAAGAGCAACCTGTAATGATTGCCATTTGCCACATAGCTTTTTTGAAAAATGGATTGCTAAAGCTCAAAGTGGCTTAGGACATGCTTATGCATTTACTTTCAAACTAGATTCTTTACCTACACATTTGAGTGCAAATGCAAAAAGTAAAGAAATAGTCCAAAATAACTGTATAGAATGTCACAAAGAAATTGCGAGTAACACTATCAACCCTACCCTAGATCCACATAAAGATAATGCTTTAAGTTGTGTATCTTGCCACCAAGGTGTTGGTCATAAGAGAGGATTTTAAATGAAAGGAGTATTTAATGAATAACAAAGGCATTTTATATAGTGCTATAAGTGCTACTATAGTAGCTATTGCAGGTGTATTATGGCTTAATCAGGACATTACAGCTAAAACAAATGATTCAGTAGGTGGGATCATTTCACAAGAAATTGTAAAACTTGGTGATGAAAATCCTACTTTTGATTACTGGGGAAAGAACTTTCCTGATTATTTAGACATGCACACAGCAGTAGAAAAACAAACACCTAATGCAACAGAATTTGGTGGAAATTTAGCTTATTCAAAGCTTATTCGCTATCCACAACTAACTGTTCTTTGGGCAGGTTATCCATTTAGCATTGATGCAAATGAAGAAAGAGGACACTTTTGGGTTCAAGTAGATCAAATGGATACAGCTAGAAATAATAAAGATTTCTTAAATGCACATGGTTTTACAGGATTTGGCGGTCAACCAACAGCTTGTATGAACTGCCATAGCGGATGGACTCCATGGCTTTTAAACAACACTGCAAAAGGTGATTGGGTAGCATTTAACTCTGCAAAATATTGGACTATGGTTAAAACTATCCCAGCTGTAAATGGAGCTAAAGAAAACTCACCTGAACACAGCGGTCCTCATGGTGGAAAAAGAATGGGTGTAACATGCGCAGATTGCCACAACCCAACAGATATGAGTTTAAGACTTACAAGACCAGCTTTAATTAAAGCATTAATTTCAAGAGGTTATGAAGCAGACGAAAAACAAGGTGTTAAAGCTTCAAGAAGCGAAATGAGAACTTTAGTATGCTCTCAATGTCATGTTGAATACTACTTCAAACCAACAGGCACTAAAGTGAAAACTATAGGCGAAAGTATTGCTAATGATAGTTCTAAAAAATGGTGGAATGGCACTCAAAAAACTTATGATGAGTTTGATTCTTGGAGAGATGGTAACAAGCCAATTGAAATCGAAGTTGATGGTATAGAGCTAGCATTTCCATGGAGTGAGTGGAAAAAAGGCGAGCCATTTAGAATAGAAATGATTGATGATTATTATGAAAAAAATAGAGAAAATTTTCCAAGTGATTGGGTTCATAAAATCACAAAAGCGCCAATGATTAAAATTCAACACCCAGAAAGCGAACTTTATAGTGGTGGAGTGCATGCTGCAAATGGTGTAAGTTGTGCAGATTGTCATATGCCTTATATTAGAAAAGGTGCAAAAAAAGTTACTAACCACAATATTACTTCACCTTTAGTTGATATTAACTCAGCTTGTAAAACTTGTCACACTCAAAGCGAAAGCTATCTAGCTAAACAAGTAAAAGATATTCAAAATTCAGTAGCCCATAATTTAAGAACAGCTGAATATTCTTTAGTAAGCTTGATTAAAGATATAGAAACTATTCGTGCAGAACTTGGAAAAATGCCTAAATTTCAAACTGATGGCAAAGCAGATGATGCTAAAATTTCGACTGAATTAAAAGAAGTATTAGAACTACATAGAAAATCTCAAATTAGAGCGGACTTTGTAGGTGCTGAAAACTCAACAGGTTTCCACAATCCTAGAGAAGCTTCGAGAATGCTTTTACAATCAGTTGATATGTCAAGACAAGGACAAACTAAGCTAGCAGAAATTGCAGCCAAAAATGGCATTAAAGATTTCAAAACTTCAAATTTAGGTTTTGAAGATATTCAAAAATTAAATCCAGGTGAAATTCACTATAAAGTAGATCTAAATGGTAATAAAGCAGGTGATCGCTACTATAAACACCAAGAAGTAAATGGTAATCCACCAGCAAAACTTCTTGAAGATGATAAAAATCTAAAACCTTATAATTATAAAGTAATAGATTAATCAAAATAAACCCTCGCAATCGAGGGTTTATTCTTTTATCAAACTTACATCCTCACCTTTTAAAATTTTATTCATAGTGTTCATAGCACACATTTTTCCACACATTGAACAAGAATTAAGTTCTTCAGGCTTTCTTTCATTAAACATTTTCTTAGCCTTTTCTCCATCAATTGTTAATTTAAACATTTTTTCCCAATCAATATCTTGTCTTGCTTTACTCATTTCATCATCTATTTTTCTTTCTTTGGGAAGCTTGGCTATATCTCCTGCATGAGCTGCTATTTTAGTTGCTACTATACCATCTCTTACATCTTCTAAATTTGGAAGTCTTAAATGTTCAGCAGGAGTTACATAACAAAGTATATCAGCGCCAGCTGCTGCTGCAACTGCTCCACCAATTGCTCCACTTATATGATCATATCCTGCACCTATATCAGTAACTAATGGTCCTAAAACATAAAATGGAGCTCCATTGCAAATTCTTTTTTCAAGTTGCATATTAGCTTCTATTTCGTTAATAGCCATATGACCAGGTCCTTCTATCATTACTTGTACATCTTGAGCCCATGCTCTTTTGGTTAGCAATGAAAGTTCTATAAGTTCAGCAATTTGAGCTCCATCACTTGCATCATGAGTACAACCGGGCCTTAGTGCATCACCCAAAGAAAGTGTCACATCAAATTCCTTACATATAGCAAGCAAATCATCATAATATTCATAGAATGGATTTTCAGCATCATTCATTTGCATCCAAGCATAAAGAACTGAACCTCCTCTTGAAACTATATTAGTAATCCTATCACACTCTTTAAAAACCCTAGCAGCACGAGAATTTATCCCTGCGTGAATTGTCATAAAATCCACTCCACTTTTAGCATGATGATATACTACATCTAAAAAATCTTTTGCTTTAATATCTTTTAAATCTTTTTCCAAAAAACCTACCGCATCATAAACAGGCACAGTACCTATCATAGCTTTTGAAGTAGCAATTAGCTCATCTCTAAAACGACTCGTTTTACCATAATTACTAAGATCCATAATAGCTTCTATATTAAATTTGTGAGCCAATTCTACCTTTTTCATCTCTTCACTATAATCTACACAATCATTTGAAACACCTAAATTCACATTTACTTTCGTTTTAAGTCCATAGCCAATACCATTTGGATCTAATGCTTTATGATTAATATTTGCAGGAATGATAATTTTTCCACATGCTATATTTTCAAGCAAAAAATCTTCACTTACTTGCTCTTTTTGCGCAACAATTTGCATTTGCTTTGTGAAAATTCCTTCTTTTGCATAAGACATTTGAGTTTTCATTTGAATTTATCCTTGAAATAAATTTGGATAAATGAAGGGTATGTGAGTAGTTGATAAATTATCCCAACGCTAGCATTACCTAGTTCTGGTGCGGTCTAAGCTTTTAGCTTACTCTCAGCCTGTATCACAAGCTCCCGTCATTTATGCAAAAGAAGTATAGCAATAAATACAAAACAAAGTTTATTTTTTTGTTTGATTTTTAGCTTGCTTGCTAAAATGTAACAATTCTTCAGTAGTTTTAATGTAAAAAGGAATTTTTTTAAGACAGTATTTTAAAATTTCACTTGCAGCCAAAGCATCACTTAAGGCTCTATGATGCTTACTTTCAATACACAAAAACTCTTTTAGAGTATCAAGACCGTATTTGGGACTTTCAATGCATTTTTTAGCTAAATCAATAGTACATAATCTTCTATTTAAAAGCACTCCAAAATCATTTTCATACATAGCTTTAGATATAAAATGATAATCAAAACGCACATTGTGTGCTACAAAAATGCTATCTTTTAAAAATAACTTAAAATCATTTAACACAGCTTTCAAAGAAGGAGCATTTTCTACCATATCTAAACTAATCCCAGTTAATTCTGTAATATTTTCAGGTATGCTTTCTACTTTTACAAAACTCTCAAATCTATCAATTTCTTTATAATTTTGAATTTTTACAGCACCTATTTCTAAAATTTGACCACTTTTTATCCCGCCAGTACTTTCAATATCTACAACACAAAATATCTCATCTTTTATTTTTGTATTTTTACTTTTTAAACACAAACAATTTTGTGCATTAAGCTCTACCCCTAGTCCTAAAAGCTCAAAAATATATAAATCAAAATCATAGTGGTTTAATTCTTCTATTTTTGCAAGTTCTTTTAAAACCCAAGGAAAAGGTTTGTTTTCTTTGCTTAGTTTGATGATTAAATCATCGATTTGTTGTTGGCTCAAAATTCAAGCTTTAAAGAATTAATTGCTGTTTTTTTATCTTGCGAAGAAAAAATATAACTACCCGCGACTAAAATATCAGCTCCTGCTTCATCCAAATCAGGTGCATTTAAGCCATTTACCCCACCATCAACCTCTATAAAAACTTTAAGATTTTTCCTATCTATCATTTCTCTTAACTGGCGAATTTTATTATACACCAAAGGTAAAAAACTTTGGCCGCCAAAGCCTGGATTAACACTCATTAAAAGCACCATATCTACAAATTCTAAAATATGTTCTATGCTTGAAACTGGAGTATGTGGATTTAATACAATAGCAGGATGAATGCCGTTTTTTCTTATATACTCACACACCCTAATAGGATGGTTTTCAGCTTCTAAATGAAAACTAATAAATTTTGGTTTTATAGGTATAAATAAATCTACAAAACTACTAACATTATGCACCATTAAATGCACATCTAAAGGTACTGAAGTAATTTTTGAAATATTTTCAATCACACAAGGACCAAAAGTAAGATTTGGCACAAAATGTCCATCCATCACATCAATGTGCAACAAATCAGCTCCCGCTTGAGATACTTCTTTAATCTCATTTTCTAAGTTTAAAAAATTTGCAGACAATAAACTTGGCGCTACATACATTATATATCTCCAATAAAATAAAAAATAATTTTATCATACTTATTATCAAATTTTCTTTATGTATTTTTAATAATATTTGATTTTTTTAAGCTTGCTTTAGATATAATGCTAAAAATTATTTTTATTTCATAAGGAAAAATTTATGTCAAGAATTTGCCAAATTACAGGAAAAGGACCTATGGTAGGTAACAATGTTAGCCATGCTAACAACAAAACTAAAAGACGCTTTTTGCCAAATTTAAGAACAGTTCGTATTACTTTAGAAGATGGAACTACTAGAAAAGTTAGAGTTGCTGCTTCAACTTTAAGAACACTTAAAAAACAGAGTAGCAAATAATCCTTAACATAAACGAGGAATTATTATGTCTTTTTTGAAAAAGCTACAAAAATTCCTCAATTGGTCCCCTTCTCCAAAACCTTCAATCAACCTCAATGACGAGCTTTACGAACAGCTTAGATTTTTAAGAATTCCTCTTATTGCTGTCGTAATAATGACACTAATTGGAGCTTTTGGTTATATGCTTACAAGTAATTATAATCTCAATGATGCTATTTACCAAGCTGGTATGACATTTACCACTTTAGGCTACACTGAAGTCAATCCCATACCAACAGCGGGTAGAATTTTTACCGTTATATATGTGTTATTAACTTTTACAATATTTACTTTTTGCATGGGTTTAGTGATAGAAATAGTAAAAAAAGGAATCTTGTCTAAAATAATCAAGGAGAGAAGAATGCTTCATAAAGTTGCAAGATTAAAAAATCATTTTGTAATATGCTATCACAATGATTTTACCATAGAACTAGCACAGCAATTCAAAGAAAATCACATTCCTTTTGTTGTTGTTGATGAAATAGAAAATTTTAGCGAGATAGCTGAAAAATATAATTATCCTTATTATATAGAAAGTGCCCCACATACAAATATAGCCTTTTTAAAGACCAATCTTTCTAGCGCAAAAGGTGTAATTACTCTTAGCAATAACATAGCAGATAATATAGCCATCATTGCTTCAGTGAGATTGTTTGAAAAAGAATTACAAAGAATCAATCCTTATTTTATACTAGCTAGCTCAAGCAATGAAGACGAAACTGAAAAACTCAAAAAACTTGGAGCAAATTCCATAGTTTCTGCTACAAAATTGGTCGCACAAAGACTTAGTGCTATGTCAGCAAGACCTGATATGGAAAATTTATTAGAAAATTATCTTTACAAAAAAAATAGCCCTATTGATTTAGAAGAGGTTAAAATTCCTGACGAGTCATGGGTGAGATTTAAAAGACTAAAAGAAATCCATTTAAGAGATATGGCAAATGTTAGCATAGTAGGAATTTTGGAAAATAAAAAATTTACCCCTATGCCAAGAGGAGACACTTTAATAGGCACTGGTGCAAAATTGTTAATCGTTGGTACAGCAGATAGTATAAAAATAGCTAAAAAGATTATTAAAAATAAACAAAAACCTGACGAGTTAAAATACATTTAACTTATTTAAGCTATAATCAATAACAATAAAATTTCAAAAAAGGAGGCTTACATGCTACATGAATTTAGGGATTTAATCACCGAGTTAAAAGGCAAGGATATGCATTTTGATAAGTTGTTTGAAGAGCACAACAAACTTGATCACAAAATCAAAGATGCAGAAGAAGGTAGAATTCATCTAGATAGCTTAGAAATAGCAAATCTAAAGAAAGAAAAGTTAAAATTAAAGGATGAATTAAATACTTATTTATCAAATTATAAAAAATAATTTCTACCGATTTTTTTAACTTTTAAGGATTAAATATGTTTGGAAAAAAAAGTCAATTATCACAAGACTTTGAAAATTTACAAAATAAAATCAAAGAACTAGAAGAAGAAAACAAAAGACTTCTTTCAGAAAAACAAGAATTAATTAAAAATTATGAAAAACAACTTCAAGGAAATTGCGGAAAAACTGAACTTGAAACAAATCTTTTGGAAATGCTATTAAATGGTGTTTTAAAAGGTATTGCAAATGTTCAAAGTGATATGCAGGAAAATGTTAATAAAGCGGAAATGATTTCTCAATATTCTGATTCCTCTTTAAAAGATATGCAAGAGTTAAATTCAATAACTCACTCTATCATATCTTCACTTCAAAGCATTATAGAATCAGCTAATCGCTCAAGAGATACAGCGGGAAATTTACACCGCAGCGTTGATGAGATCACTAATGTTATTAACTTAATCAAAGATGTATCTGATCAAACCAATCTTTTAGCACTAAATGCCGCAATCGAAGCTGCTAGAGCAGGAGAACACGGCAGAGGCTTTGCTGTTGTTGCTGATGAAGTAAGAAAACTTGCTGAAAAAACACAAAAAGCAACTTCTGAAGTAGAATTAAATATTAACCTATTAAAACAAAATGCTGATGAGATGTATGGACAAAGTGAACAAGTAGAAAAAGTATCATTAGAATCTAATGAGCATATAGTAAAATTCTCTAGTAATTTTGCTCAATTAATTTCTAATGCAAATTCAACTAGTTCTCACGCTAAAAGCATTACCTCTGAAATATTCATATCACTAGCAAAACTAGATCATATTGCATTTAAATTAAATGGATATAATGAAATTATTCATGCTTCAGGAAAAACTTTATCTGATCATTTAAGTTGCAGACTTGCAAAATGGATTGCTGGTATTGGCAAGGAAAGATTTTCTGGCGGAAGAACTTTTGGTAAGTTAAATTTACCACATCAAAAAGTACATGAAAATATGAACCAAGCCGTTGCTTTAGCACATAATGAAGATACAAGTGATAAACTAGTACAAAATCAAATTTTAGATAAATGCTCTAATGCTGAAAAGGCTTCTGAAGATTTATTTGGAATCTTTAAAGAAATGCTTGATGAAAAAGATCTAAATATTGAAAATAAAGAGGAAAAATAAAAAGAGGTAAGATTAATTCTTACCCTTAAACCATAAATACGCATACTCAAGTAAAGGAGTTTTTATAGGATTTTCTTTAGAAAACTTTTCAAAATCTTTTCTTTTTATCCATACTGCTTGGATATCTTCCCCCTCAATTCCACCACCATTACCAATTTTATCATCTTCATTAATTTCAGCAAAAAATAAAAATTGTCTACTAACACCTGAACCAAAACCTGTATAAAATTCCCCTATTTTTTCTACAACCTTAGGAGCATAACCTAGTTCTTCAATACATTCTTCTTTAGCTATTTCCTCTAAACTCAAATCTTTATCAACAAGACCTGAACAAAGCTCTATGCTAAATCCCATCTCGTTTAAATTTAAGTTATTGCGTTTTTGATAATCCCATAAAGGAATTCTAAATTGCTTTACAAAAACAAAAGAATTTTTTTGAGTATGATATAAAAAAACAGAAACACTATCTAATGCTTCTATAAAATCCCAAGTGTATTTTTTGTTATCTTTACCTATATAAGTATATCTTTTAGGTTTAATATATTTTGAGTTAGAAAATTGCTCTTCTTGTAAATTTTTCATGTAAAATCCTTATAATTTTACATCTATTATAACAAAATAAAACGAGTATGAAAAAATATGAAAGAATTTAAAAGAGTTGCTACAAAAAGCAACTCTATAAAGAAAGCTAAAGAATATAAAGGCGGTTATTACATCATACCACCCATGCCTCCCATACCACCCATGCCACTCATATCAGGCATAGCAGGTTTGTCTTCTTTAATTTCGCTAATTGTAGCTTCAGTTGTTAAAAGCATGCTAGCTACCGATACCGCATTAAGTAAGGCTACTCTTTCTACTTTAACAGGATCGATAATACCGCTTTCAAGCATATTTACATATTCACCTTTTGCAGCGTCAAAACCAGTATTTTCTTCTTTACTATTTTCTACTGTATTTACAACTACACCAGCATCAAATCCAGCATTTTCAGCAATTTGTCTTAAAGGTGCTCTTAATGCTCTTTCTACAATAGCTGCACCAATAGCCTCATCGCCTTGCAAATTCAAGCTGATTTTTGATTTTGCTTTGATTAATGCAGCGCCACCACCTATTACTATACCTTCTTCAACTGCAGCTTTTGTAGCACTTAATGCATCATCAACTCTATCTTTTTTCTCTTTCATTTCAGTTTCAGTAGCCGCACCAACTTTAATCACCGCTACACCGCCGCTTAATTTAGCTAATCTTTCTTGTAATTTTTCTCTATCATAATCTGAACTTGTTTCAGCAATTTGAGCTTTGATTTGGTTAATTCTTGCATCAATATTTGCTTTTTCACCTGCACCATTTACAATAGTTGTATTGTCTTTATCAATAATCACGCTTGAAGCTTGACCTAAATCTTGAATACTAGCACTTTCTAAAGTTCTTCCAAGCTCTTCAGAAATCACTTCACCGCCTGTTAAAATAGCAATATCTTCAAGCATAGCTTTTCTTCTATCGCCAAAACCAGGAGCTTTAACTGCTGAAATATTTAAAACACCTCTTAATTTATTTACAACTAAAGTTGCCAAAGCTTCACCTTCAATATCTTCAGCTATAATTAAAAGTGGTTTTCCTGTTTTTTGAATTTGTTCTAAAATTGGTAATAAATCTTTTAAGTTGGCAATTTTTTTATCAAATAACAAAATAAAAGGATTTTGCAATTCAGCTGTCATTTTTTCAGTATTTGTAATGAAATATGGGCTTAAATAACCTCTATCAAATTGCATACCTTCAACTACATTTAATTCATCATTGATTGATTTTGCTTCTTCAACAGTGATAACACCATCTTTTCCAACTTTTTCCATAGCATCAGCGATTAAATTTCCGATTTTCTCATCTGAATTCGCAGAAATTGTTGCAACTTGAGCTATTTCTTTTTTATCTTTAACTTCACGAGAAAGTTTTTTAAGTTCAGCTACTATAGCTTCGCAAGCTTTATCCATACCTCTTTTAACTTCGATAGGATTAGCACCTGCTGTAATATTTCTCAAACCTTCTTTAAAAATAGCATGCGCTAAAACTGTTGCTGTTGTTGTTCCATCGCCTGCTTGATCAGCTGTTTTACTAGCTACTTCCCTAACTAAAGAAGCACCCATATTTTCTAAAGAATCTTTTAATTCCACTTCTTTAGCTACACTCACACCATCTTTTGTGATAGTTGGAGCACCAAAACTTTTTTGGATTAATACATTACGGCCGCGTGGTCCCATAGTGACTTTTACAGCATCATTAAGTTTTTTAACACCTTCATAAAGTTTATTTCTTGCTTCATCTGAAAAAAATATTTCTTTTGCCATTTTTTATCCTTTTTTATTTAATAATCCCTAAAACATCTTCAACATTAAGAACTAAATACTCTTCATTATCAAGTTTAATTTCAGTTCCACCGTATTTTGCAAACATTACTTTATCATTTACCTTAATATCTTCTATTTCTTTGCTTACTGCAACAACTTCACCATTTAATGGTTTTTCTTTAGCATTATCTGGTATAATAATCCCAGAAGCAGTAGTTTTCATTTCTTCTAAGCGTTTTACTAAAATACGCTTTCCTAGAGGTTGAAAATTCATTTTTTATCCTTTCTAAAATGTGCCATTTTTAGCACTCTTTGTTTTTGAGTGATAGAATTATACATTAAAGAAAGTTAATTGTCAATAAATTAAGTAAAATATATCATATAAGTTTAGTCTATATCACTAAATTTATATGATATATTATTATAAAGGTTTCTCATGAAAAAAATTCTTTACATTCTTTTAGGTGTAGTGTGTATAGTATTTCTAGCTATATATACATTATTATTTACAAGCATGGGTAATGCTTTTTTAAAGCCAAGAATCGAAACGATTATTGCTCAAAAAAGTGGTATGAATGTTAAATTTGAAAATTTTAAAATTAGTTTTTCACAACTTGACATTAAAGCAAATATTGATGATAAATTTTTTGCTAACATAGAAGGTGGCATATCACCTTTAAGACTAGGATTTAATTTAAACTATCTTTTAGGACTTAAACAAAACTATATTCAAAATCTTGGCTTAAAAAGTGATAAAGATTTTACATTTAAAGGTAGTGCTGTAGGTAAAAGTAGTGATTTTTTAGTAAAAGGTAATGGGTTTTTGTTTGATTCTAATCTTAGCTTAGATGCAAAAATTGTTGATTTTTCTCCTATAAATCTTGAATTTATTGGTAAAAATATAGATTTGGCTCAAATTTTAGATTTTGCTAATCTACCAAGATATGCTCAAGGAAAAATTAGTATTATAAGTGATATACAAGCTAAAGATTTAAAACCAAATGGTAATGCTTTGATTAATTTTTACACAAGTTCTATCAACAATACTCTAATTGAAAAAGATTTTAATCTAAGCTTACCAAAACAAAGCTATATAAAAGGTGAAATAAGATCTTTAATCCAAAGCAATGAAGTTATTTCTAAAAGTGAAATTTTAAGCAACTTCTTCAAACTTTATATACAAAAAAGCATTTATGATATAGCAAAACAAAGCTTAACTAGTGATTTTGATATCAAAATAGATGATTTTAATCAATTTTCATCTCTAGCCAAAATGAAACTCCAAGGTAAAAGTCAAATTCAAGGTAATTTACTTTTTGCAAACAATCAATTACAAAAATTAGATGCTGACTTACTTGGATTTGGTGGTAGCTTAAAAGCTGTTTTAGAAAATAATAATCTTAATATCAATACAACTAATATAGAAGTAGCAGAACTTTTAAAAACCATATCCATACCTGCCTTTATTAATTCTAAATTAGTTTTAGATTTAAAAACACAAGGGCTTGATTTTAAAAATTTCAATCTAAACACTAGGTTAAACAATGCAAATATAAATGTTATGGAATTTAAAAAACTAAGCAATCTTGATTTTCCAAAAACAAATTTTAACTTACAAGCTAAAGCAAATGCGAAAAATTCTTTGATTGATTATGAAGCTTTACTTGATTCAAACTTAGCAAAAATACCTCAACTAAAAGGTTCATATAACCTTACAAACAAAGATTTAAATGTACAAATCAGTGCTTTTATAGATAATCTTAACAAATTAAAACCTTTAACCAAACAAGATCTCAATGGACCTTTAAATTTAGATGCCAAAGTTGATCTTAAGTCAAATCAAATTCAAAATCTTGATGCAAATATTAAAATCATGCAAGGGCTTATCAATGCAAAATCCAATGGAAAAAGTTTACAAGCAAAAATTGATAATATAAAATTAGAACAACTTTTTCCTTTGATAGGACAAAAAGTTTTAGCATTTGGTAATGTAAATGCAGATATTGACTTAAAGTCACTTGATTTTAACAATATTAATGGTGATTTTAAAGCAAATATTAATTCTTCTTTTAATGAAGTAGAATTATCCAAGCTTTTAGAGAAAAAATTTCCAAAGAATACTTCAGCAAAAATCAATCTTGATGGAAAAATTTCTAAATCAATCATTGATTTTAACGCTAAAGTTTTAAGTTCATTTGCAAATATTAATTCATTAAAAGGTAAATTTGATCTTAATCAAATGGATCTAATAAGCACTTATAATATATCATTGCAAGATTTTTCTAAGTTAGGATTTTTAGTTGATAGAAACTTAAAAGGCAAGGCTGATTTTGAAGGAAAATTTGATTTTAAAAACGCTTTAATAGATGCAAGTATTAATAGTAAAAATATATTTAACGGCTCATTAAATGCCACTTTAAAAAATAATATTTTTAACGCTAAAATGCAAAATACCGATCTTTCAAATTTAACTCAAAGCTTAGATTTACCTGATTATTACCAAGCAAAATCAAATTTAAGCATTGATTATAATCTTTTAAAAGAAAGTGGTGTAGTGCTAATGAATTTAGCCGATGGGCAACTTAAGAAAAATCTCATCACAGGTGCTTTAATGTTACTTTTACAAAAAGATATCACTCAAGATGTATATCGCAACGGTGAAGCCAAAATAAATATCAACAAAAATCTTATAGATTTAAATTTAAACCTAGTGGCTGATAGAAGCAATATAAATATTAGCAAAGGTAAGGTTGATACAAAAAGTACCAAATTAAACATTCCTTTTAATATCGTCATTGATAGAGCAAACTTCAAAGGTGTTATAAAAGGAACAACGCAAGATCCTAAAGTAAGTCTTGATACAAAAAGTGTTGTAAATTCTATTGTTAATACAATAGGTGGAAATGCTAGTGATGGTGCTAAAAATACAGGTAAAAAAGTAGATCAAGCAATAGATAAAATTTTTAACAAACTCTTCTAATAAATCTAGCCTTTAAAAAAGGCTAGATTTTTATTAAAATAAACCAAATTTACCATCTTTTTTCTTATATAACACCCTCATTTTTGCATCTATGTCATTAAAAACTAAAAATATATCTTTACTTGCTTTTAATTTTTCCAATGCTTCTTCAATTTCCAAAGGCTTATATAGCTCAAGTTCTGTTGGAACTATCTCATCTTCCTCAATCAAGCTCGGTAATACTAAATTTTCTTTTATCTCATCTTGATGTTTATGGGTAATATTTTTATCATGCAATCTTCTTAAAACCTTAGAAATTCTATCAATGGCTAAATCTATAGCAGCATATAAGTCTTTATCTTTTTGCTTTACAACCACTGTATTAATACCGGCTAGATTAATGCTAAATTCAGCCCAAAATCCTTTCTTTCCATGCCTTTCATCAGCACTTATAACACAACGCGCAGAAATCACATCTAAGCCATATTTACTTAAAGCATCAAAGCTTTTTTCCACATACTCTTTTATAGACTCAGTTAGCTCAAATTGCTTTCCAACTATACTTGTATTCATTACTTCTCCTTTTTATGAAGTTAAATACATTATAGCACTTTAATCGTAAAAAAATAACTTTTTAAATAAAAAATAAATTTAAAATTTTAAAGGATCTAGAATAAGTACACCATCCTCTGAAAGTTTTTTACCTTGAAAGTGTGTTTTACAAAAAGAAACAATTAAAGCATGAAAAATTTGATAAAGCTCATATAATTTACATTCTTTTTTTAATAAAACACACAATTCTTGTTGATTTTTAGTTATGTCTTTTTTTAAAAAATCTGCCAACTCATCATAACTTTGACACTCATAGCCTAAATAATTAGCTATTTTTGCACTATAAGCATCAACTACTAAAACTTCTTTTTTGCATATATAATTTAAAATTCCATCAGCACTTTCTTGACCAAAACCCTTAATATCCAAAAGCCATTCTCTATCAACTTCTTCTTTAAAAAGCTCAAAAGAATTAAAATATTGAAAATATTTTTGAGTAAAATTTTTAATATATTTTGCCTTAGTATTATAAAATCCACTTGGCTTTATTAAAAACGCTAAATCTTGAGTATTTAAATTTAATAAATCTTCTATCTTAGTAATATTTGCTTGTTTTAAATTTGTCAAAGCTTTCAATACATTTTTCCAGTTTGTATTTTGAGTTAAAACTACAGAAATTAAAATTTCAAACTCACTTAAAGTATTATTTTCTAGCCATTCAAAATCTTTATAATCAATATTTGCATTAACTAAAGCTTTAAAAATTTCATATCCACTCATGCTTTTTCACTCTTTCTTAAATGCATCAAAATAGCCTCAATTACATCATCATCGTCTTTACTTTTTGCTTTAATGACTTCTTTGCTCTCATCATCTTTTACAAAACAAATATTTTGTTCATAATTGCTCACTAATTTATAATGTTTGCTAGCTAAAATTTTTATGATAATTAAATCCAAAAACTGCTTTGTGAAGATATCAGGCCTTCCAAAACGATCATTCATCTCACTTTCTATCTCATAAACTTCATTAGCACTCATACACTTACTAAGTCTTCTGTAAAGTTCTAATCTCAAACGATCTTCACTAATATACTCACTATTTAAAAAAGCATTGATATTAAGCTTTAGATCTATTTTTTTCTCTTTAATTTCTTCTTTTTTACTTAGCTTATTAATTTCATCTTCTAACATTTTAAGATACAAACTATAACCAATTTGTTCTATATGTCCACTTTGATCCACACCTAATAAATTTCCACCCCCACGAATTTCTAAATCATGGTAAGCAAGCACGCTTCCTGAGCCTAAATAAGAATTGCTCTCTAAACTCATAAGTCTTTTTAAAGAATCTTTTGTGATTTTTTCCTTATCTTCAATCAAAAAATAACAATATCCTTGCTTAGCACTACGCCCTACTCTTCCTCTAAGTTGGTGCAAATCAGCCATACCAAAGCGATCTGAATTTTCTACTATAATAGTATTTGCATTTGCTAAATCAATACCACTTTCAACTATAGAAGTACAAAGCAATAAGTCATATTCTTTATTTTCAAATTTAATCATTTCTTCTTCAGTAGTTTTTGCATCAATTTTAGAATGCAAGATTAAAATTTTTAGATTTGGAAACAAATCTAAAAGATATTTTTTACACCCATCAATACTTGCTATATGATTGTGTATATAAAAAATCTGTCCTGCTCTTCTTAATTCTCTTGAAATAGCTTCTTTAATCAAAGCGTCATTACTTTCTCTAACAAATGTACGCACATCCAAACGATCCTCAGGTGGAGTTTGTAAAACACTATATGACTTTAAAGAGCTAAGAGCTTGATTTAAACTTCTTGGTATAGGCGTTGCCGACATAGATAGAATATGTGAATTTTTACTTAGTTCCTTGAGTTTTTCTTTTTGTTTTACACCAAATTTATGCTCCTCATCTATCACGACTAAACCCAAATTTTCACACTCAACCCCTAAAAGAGAATGCGTTCCAACCACTACACAAGGCTTATTTTCTTTTAAAAATGCTAAAACTTGTTTTTTTTCTTTAGCACTAGTAAAACGATCTAGCTTAAAAACCTCTATATCAAAAGAATCAAATCTTCGTTTTAAGGTTTTAAAATGCTGGGCTGAAAGCAAAGTAGTTGGCACAAAAAATAAAGCCGTATAACCACTTTTTACACAAGTAAATATAGCGTTCATAGCAACTTCTGTTTTACCAAAACCCACATCGCCACTTAAAAGCCTATCCATCACCTGCATACTTTTTAAATCTTGAGTGATTTCTTGACAAACTTGACTTTGATCTTTAGTGTAAAAAAATCCTGCCTTATTGATAAATTCATCTTGTAATTCTTGAGAAATTTTTAATTCTTTTGCTTTTATCAAAGCTCTAGCCGCTGCTAAAGAAACTATATTTGAAGCAATGGCAAATAATTTTTCTTTTAATCTTTCCTTGATTTTTAAAAAACTTCCTTTTCCAAGCTTATCAAGTAAAGGCACGCCACCACTTGCACCGATATATTTATCAATCATATATAAATTTTCAACAGGCAATAAAAGCTTATCGTTATTTAAATACCCAAGAGCGACAAATTCTTTTTTTGCTCCCGCTATTGCAATAATCTCAAGACCTAAAAATTTAGCTACACCATAATCTTCATGCACAACAAAATCGCCAACTCTAAGCTCATCTATTACCAAACTTGCTTTTCTAACTCTTTTGTTTTTTTCTTTTTTATTTAAAGATATGATAAGCTCATCTTGAGTACTTAAATTAATTCTTTCTTGGGATATTTTTAATTTAATATTTGAAAATTCTTCTAAATTTAAAGCTTTAAACAAAGCTTCATTTTTTGCCAAAATAGTAATTTTTTTATCTTTGTGAAAAGTGAAAAAATCATAATTATAAGAACTTACCAAATCTTTATAAAATCTTGGTTCAGATAAAATATTTTGATTGATTTTGCTAATATCTTCTTCAAAATCATTTACATCAAATTTTTTTATGCTTACAAAATTTAAATCTAAATAATCACAAAAATCATCAACACACCAAAAACCTAAAGAATTAACATCATTTATAATGCTTTGACTTTGGAAATTTTGAATTTTTTCTTGTAAATTTTCATATTGCTCTTGACTAAAAGCACTCAAAAAAGGACAAATTTCTATATTGGAGAGTTCAGTAGGGATTGATTTTTGTGTATGTATATCAAAATATCTTATACTTTCTATCTCATCTGAAAAAAGTAAAATTCTAAAAGGTTGTTCTTCATTAATCGCAAAAATATCTATAATATCCCCGCGTATTGAAATTTCACCCTTATCTTGAACTATATCTACAAACTCATATCCACTATGTAAAATTTCTTCTTTAAATTTCTCTAAAGCAAGAAGTGAATTTCTTTTAAGAATAATGTTTTTTAGATGCTTTTTACCTGGTAACTTTTGCAAAATTGTTTTTATAGGAGATATTAAAATTTTATTTTCATTTTCTTTATGATAAGCATTTAATACTTTACAAATTTCAAAAAGTTCTTTAGAAAAAGAGCGTAAATCGCTACCAAATTCTGCTCTAAAATCAGGTAAAATAAAAGTTTTTAATTTTAAAAATAAGCAAACTTGAGCTAATTCATCTGCTTCTTTATCATTCTCACAAATTATTAACTCAGTTTTATTACTTAATAAATATTCATATAATTTAGCTTGCATTTTCTGAATTTTCTATACTCACATCAATAGTTGCAAGCTCTTCTTCTTTTTCAATTATTTTACTACTTCCGTTAAATTTCCCACCATTTTCAATACTTAATTGTTTAACTATGATATTACCATTAAGTACACCGCCGGATAAAATTTCTAAAGAATCAACTTGCATTTCTCCCTCAAAAACTCCATTGATTACTATCTTACTTGCCTTAACTTGTCCTTTTAAAACACCACTTTTACCTACCACTATCACATTAGAAGAATTAATTACTCCTGTGATTTCTCCATCTAAATGAAGCATAGAATCAAAATAAAATTTTCCTTCTATTTTTGCTCCGTTTGAAATGACTGTAGTTTCGGATACTGCAGCAATAGAGCCTTTATTAAAGATTGCCATGGCACTCTCCTTTCTTTTTCAAAAATTTGTTCATAGTTTTTTCGGTTTAAATCTATAAAAATCTTAGGATCTAAAAGTTTATTAATAAATCTAACCTCATAATGCAGATGCGGCCCCGTAGAAAGACCTGTATTTCCTGTATAACCCAACAAATCACCTTTTTTTACAAATTGCCCTGCTTTGACAACATCCTGACGCGTCATATGCGCATAAACCGTTTTAAAACCAAAATTATGGATCAAAATCACTGAGTAACCATAACCATTATTGCTATATGCAGCGTATTCAACCACTCCATTTGCAGGCGCATAAATAGGAGTTTTTAAAGCTGCTCTTAAATCAATACCTGGATGAAATTCTTTTTTATTTAATATAGGATGATGACGCCATCCGAAATTACCTGTGACTCCATTATCTTCTATCACATGACCATTTGGAATTTGTGTTAAAAATAAATAAGCTTGATCATTAGTAAGTTTGACTTTTTCTAATCTTTCTGGTATATCTAAACTTTCATCTTGCTTTAAGCCTAAATTATCCTCAATATCTGCAAGTTGGGTTTGGAGTTCATCATATAAGGCTGTTTTTTCCTCTAAACTTTTTTGCATACTCTCATTTTGAGAAAACAATTTAGTATTCTTTGAAGATAATATTTCTTGTTCTTTTAAAAGCTCTGAACGCTTATCTGCTAGATAATTAATATATAAAGCACCTAAAACTATAACAACAAAAACAAAAGTAGTAAAATAAATTATTACTTTTTTTATAATCTGACTTAATAAAAAATGTCTAGAACCATTTACATCTGTAATAGTTAGCGTAAATTTATCTTTCATTATAGCCTCTTAAAAATTTTTCTACCAATACAAAAGAACCAAAAACTAAATATAACTCATCTTTTTTTATTTGTTCAAATTTTTGATAAACAATATCTAATTTTTCTAAATTTTCTAGCAAAACAGAACCCGCCAAAGGTCTATCTTTACTTTCATAATCATAAATTTCAACTATTTTTATTATAGGTTTTAAGACCTTTAAAATTTTATAAGAATCTTTATCTAAAAAGCAATTATAAACTAAATGAACTTTTTTTTCCTTGAAAATTTCAACTAAAGCTAAAGCCGCCATTTCATTATGTCCTACATCAATAAAAATATTTTGACTTATTTGCTCGCACCTTCCTTTTAAATCAAGTTTTGGTAGATTTTTGATACTTTGAATCAATTCTTTTTCATTTTTAGCACAAATTTTAGAAAAAGCTTCTAAAGCTAAAAAAAGATTATCTTTTAAAAAAGTTGCAAAATTGTGCTTTTGAATATATTCTTGCACATAAGGATAAATAAAATTATTTTTTTCTAGCAAACTGATACTTAAACTAGCTTGTTTTAAATTTGCTATTTTTTGAGCCAAATTTAATACTTTTGCTTCTTGCTTATGATTAATTAAAGCTTTAGCACTCATGGCTTTTAATTTTGTTCTTGCTATTTCTTCTAAATTTTTACCTAATAAATCTTGATGATCAAATCCTATTTTAGTAAAAATACTAAAATCTATTTCAAAAACACTTGTCGCATCATACTCCCCACCTACTCCGGCTTCTAAAATCACATAATCACAATCTTTAAAAATAAAAAAAGCTAAAAAAGTAGCGTATTCAAAATAACTAAGTTTTTTTACATCTTCCAAAAAAACACTTTCTAGTTTTTCATGCGCTTTTTCTAAAAGTTCATTGCTTGCAATTTTACCATTTAACCAAAATCTTTCATTAAATTCAAAAATATGTGGACTTGTATAATGACCTACTTTATATCCTTGCTCTAAAAGTAAAAGCGCTAAAAATCTACCCGTACTTCCTTTACCATTAGTGCCAATAATTTGGATATTTTTAGTTTTTGGAATAAATTTTTTATACTTCTCATACATGCTAAACATAAAAAATCTACTAATTTTTTGCACATACATAGTTTTTTGTGAAAGTGTTTGTTGAAATTTCATGCTAAGCTTTTTGGATTAATTCTTTTAAAATATCACCATCTGGAAATTCTTTTTTTTCTATGTAAGAAGATGATAAAATAAGTTTAACCACTTCTTCTTTATAAATAAATTTATAATCATCTATAAGCTTTAAGGCTTTTTCTATAAAAATCTGAGCACTTTCTAAATTTTTACCTGGAAGTATAACCAAATAAGAACTTTCATCTAAAATCCAAATTTCACCCATATCTTTACATAAATCTTTAAGTATCTTTTTAAACTTTCCACTAATTGCCTTAAAACTATCAACACCATAAACATTAATAACATGCTCTATATTATTAATTTTAAAAAAACATAATGCATAATTAACAGCATAAAGCTTATAGTTTTCATCAAGTTTTTTAAGTTCTTGAGCAAGACTCCACTGCTCTCTTTGCTCATCATCACTTGTAGCTTGAATTTGAGTTTTAATTTGCGCTATTTGCTCGTTTGCATACAAAAGTTTATCTTTTAGTGTATCAAAATTAATTTGAACATTACCATTTTCATCTTTAGTTAAAGCATTAATAAATTTCACATCTTCTTGGCTGTTATCATAAAGCTTTGATACCATTTCATTTAAGCTTTCTAAGTGCTGATTAAAAAAAGAAAGGTTTTTTTGTATATAATATTTATCTGTTGCTTCTTTTTTTTGCAACATTAAATAATACTCATGTGCAAATTCTTTCCTGGCAATTAATTTAGGATTTTCTTTTAAATTTTGTTTAAACTGCTCAAGCTCTTTACTTGCTCCAAACAAAGACTCCAAAGAAGCTAGTAAAAGTTCAGCCTGCTTCTCATAAGATCTCTCCTTTAACATAACAATGAGTTTTTCAACTAAAGTGTGAAAATCCAAAAACGCTCGAATATTAAATTCTTCTAATTTTTTTAAAAGCTCATAATCCTCATAAGATTTTTCAAGCTCTCTCCATTTAGCCCTTAAAAGATATATGGTTTCTAAATCCATAGCTTGAGATAATCTGTGTTGAGTAATTTTTGCTAATTCTTTGATTTTTTTATCTTTGCTAATACTAAGCTGTTGCACAATCAAATCAAGCAAAGCATAAACATCTTCATATTTTCTACTTACTTGCCTATTAAGTCTAGAAACTAAAAACATCAAAAACTCATCAATAGTTCGAATGCTTTTTCCTTTTAGCTCTTGCTTATAAATATCATCTAAAAGATTAGTATATTTTTCTATCCTTGCTTTATTAAAACTCATCACTCCCGCTTTTTTAGCACATTCTTCAAATACCTCACTATAATTTTCAGGAGTTGGATGCAACTTACGCTCTTTTAATTTTATCAATGTTTCTTTTGCAATCTCATTGATATGACTTGCCATTTATTTATAACCCCTAATAGCTATGATAGAAACAAATTCATCAAAAGCCTCACTTGATGCATTTTTAATTGCTTCAAATCTAGCTTGATCGCTAATAATAGAATTTGGATTAATATCAAAATTATAACTTCCCTTGGTATTTACAACTTCTTCTTTACCATTTTTATAACGCATAAGAAATTCCAAGTAAAGCTCTGCTTTATAATTAACTACATAACCATTTCTATCATACACCATAGGATGAAATTCTAACTTTTTCATCGTAACTATAATAGAACTATCTGCATTATGCTCATCTGTGACTTTTCTGCCAAGCTTATTAAGCATAGCTTCTCTTAAAATATCTGTTATATAAACACTATTTTCGGGATCTTGTTTACTAATATTGATTTTCAAAAATACATTTTCACCCAAAACCCTACTTGCCATTTGAGATGATGGGATATATCCACAAGATATAATAAAAAAAGCAAAAAAAGATATTAAATATTTTTTCATTTAACCACCAAATTTACCAATTTCTTATCAATATAAATTTCTTTTACAATGGTTTTTCCTTCTAGCCATTTTGCAACATTTTCTTTAGCCAAAGCTAAAATCTCATCTTCTTTAGCCTCTGAATTTATTTCAATCTGTGCTCTTTTTTTACCATTAACACTAATAGCTATATTAAAACTATCTTTTACAAAAACTTCTTCTTTTATTTTTAATACTTTAAAATTTTCACATTTAAACAAATGCTCGCTAAGCTCAAAACAAACATGAGGGATAATAGGCTCTAAAATATTTAAAATAATATAAAAAGCTTCTTTTAAAACTTCTTTATGATTTATAGCATTTAAGGCATTTAAAGCTTCCATACATGCAGCTATTAAGGTATTAAAGGCAAAACTTTCTTCATAAACTTCAAAAGATTTTTTCAAAGCTTCATATACTTTTAATCTAGCATATTTTTCTTCTTTATTTAAACTTTGATGATCAATTTCTTGTAATTTTCCACATTCTAAACTCATAGCCTTTTCATAAAGCCTATTGATAAATTTAAACGCACCCTCTAGCGCACTATCGTTCCATTCAAGTTCTTTAGCAGGTGGTGCAGCAAACAATATAAACAATCTTGCGCTATCTGCTCCATATTTTTCTATAATATAATCAGGATCTACTACATTACCCTTAGATTTACTCATCTTAGCACCATCTTTAGTGACCATTCCTTGGGTTAAAAGTCTATTAAAAGGCTCATCATCTTTTAAATAACCCAAATCTCTAAGTGCTTTTTGGAAAAATCTAGCATAGAGTAAATGCAATATCGCATGTTCAATCCCGCCAATATATTCATCAACATTCATCCAATAATTAACACTTTTTTCATCTACTGCTTTTTCTTGCCATGTTTTATCATCACTTGCAAAACGCGCAAAATACCAAGAACTTTCAAAGAAAGTATCTAAAGTATCGCTTTCTTTTTGTGCTTTTTTACCACATTTTGGACAAATGCACTCTTTCCATATTTCATGCTTATCAAGTGGATTTCCCTCTCCATTTATAATCACATCTTCAGGCAAGGTAATAGGTAAATTTTCTATTTTTTGAGGAACTATGCCACAAGAATTACACTTAATCATTGGTATAGGAGCACCCCAATATCTTTGTCTAGAAACACCCCAATCACGAATTTTAAAATTGGTAACCTTTTTACCAATACCCAAAGATTCAATTTTTAAACTAATTTTTTCTCTAGCATCATTACATTCTAATTGATCAAATTCGCCACTATTGGTTAAAACACCTTCTTTTAAAGTGTAGCATTGTGCATCATTTTCATCTTTATAAATTACTTTTTTTATAGCTAAATTATAAGTTTTTGCAAACTCATAATCTCTTTCATCATGAGCAGGCACACTCATAACAGCCCCACTACCATAATCACTTAAAACAAAATTAGCTACCCATAAAGGAATTTTTTCTTTACTTAGTGGATGGATTACATGAAGATTTAAAAAATATCCTTCTTTTGGCGCAGCTTGTCTTTGGCGGGGTGTTTGATTTTGTATATTTTGAATTTTTATGATAGTATCTTGATCTAGTAATTTTTTATCAATTAATTCGTTTACTATTTCATGATCAGGTGCTAAAGCAATATAAGACACTCCATAAATAGTCTCAGCTCTTGTTGTAAAAACATTGATCTTTTTTGCACTGATTTTATCATTTTCTTCTATATCAAAATCAAAACTAAGCCCTGTGCTTTTACCTATCCAATTTTCTTGCATAGTCAAAACCTGACTTGGCCATTTTCCTTCTAATTTTTTAAGATCTTGCAATAATTCATCTGCATAAGCGGTAATTTTTACATAATATCCTGGCATTTTTTTTCTAATGACTTCATGTCCGCAACGCCAACATTTGCCATCTTCAACTTGCTCATTTGCCAAGACTGTTTTATCATTCTCACACCAATTAACTTCAGCTTCTTTAGTATAAACAAGTCCTTTTTCATACATTTTAATGAAAAATTCTTGCTCAAATTTAGTATATAAAGGATCAGAAGTAGCAAACATTCTTTTTTTAGAAAAGGAAAAGCCCAAAGAAGCAAGTTCATTTTGCATATAATCAATATTTTCATAAGTCCATTTCTTAGGATGAATACCGTGTTTTATCGCAGCATTTTCAGCAGGCATACCAAAACTATCAAAACCTATAGGATGTAAGACATTAAAACCTTTTTTTCTATAATATCTAGCCATAGCATCACCTATGCTATAGTTTCTCACATGTCCCATATGAATTCTACCACTTGGATATGGAAACATAGATAAAATGTATTTTTTTGGTAAAGAAAAATCATCTTTTGGCTCAAAATATTCTTTTTCTTGCCAAATTTTTTGCCATTTTTTTTCTATTTTACCTGCCTCATACGCCATTTTAACTCCTAATTTTCTTCTTGACTTTTTACTGAATCAACTATAACTAAAATCATTGAAAAGATATTAGCTATCAAAGCACCAATTGCTAAAGTATAAACCATAACATTAGCCTCTGGATTAATTTGTATTAAAGCAAAAGCTGGAATTAAATGCAAATCAGCCACTAAAGAACTAGCAAATAATTCAGCTGCTAAGAAATTTCTAACTCCGATTTTCAATAAAGTAGAAATTAAATTCACACAAGCTGCAATAAATAATGCAACTTCATTTTGATCATATAAAAATCCTGCGGTTGTAGTTAAGCTCATTAGAGCAAAAAAGATATAAATAACCTTACCCCAATTCATTTTTACACCGTTCCTTTTTCATACATCGCTCTTAATTTCTCTTTTTCTTGTTTTTTCTTTACTTTTTCTAATTCTTTTTGACGATACTGCGTAACACTAAATTTAAACCATAAAAGTGCTGGACTTGCTACAAATATAGAACTTGCAGTACCTGCCACAATACCCACTATCATAGTTAGAGCAAAACCTTCTATCATAGATCCACCAAAGAAATAAAGCACTACAACAGTGATTAAAGTTAAACCCGTTGTTAAAGTAGTTCTTGATAAAGTTGCAGAAACTGATTCATTAATAATTAAATCAAGTTTTGAATTTTTACTTGTTTTAACACCTTCTCTAATCCTATCAAAAATAATAATCGTATCATTTAAAGAATATCCAAGCACAGTTAAAACAGCCGCCAAAATATCTAAATTTACATCTATTTCAAATAATGCAATAGCGCCTAAAGTAATGACTATATCATGAATTTCACACACAATAGAAGCCATAGCAAAACGCCATTCAAATCTCACTGCCAAATAAATCAAAATAGCAATCAAAGAAATTCCAACCGCCATAAGACCTTTATTACGCAGTTCATCTCCTACTTTTGGACCTACCACATCCACACGGCGCACTTCAAATTTACCTGTATCTTTTAATAAATTTGCAATACTTACTCCAATGTCACTTCCCAAGCTATCGCTACTTCCTGAAAAACGAATAATCACTTCATTAGCACTACCAAATTCAGTAACACTAGCACCTTTTAAATTTTCATTGATAGCTAAAGCTTTGCGAATTTCAGCCAAAGGAGCTTTTTGCTCATATTGAAGTTGCACTAAAGTTCCACCGGTAAAATCAATACCAAAATTCAAACCCTTAGTAAAAAGGATAAAAATAGAACCAAAAAATAAAATAAAAGACAAAGAGATGGCTGCAAATCTCATTCTCATAAAATCATAAACATGTTTTTGACTAAAAAATTGCATTAAGGTCTCCTATATCCAAACCATAATCTTGTATTATTGCTTTTTTCCATACGGTTCATAAACATTTCAAACATACCATGAGTTCCAACAATAGAAGTAATCATCGAAACTAAAATCCCAATACTCAAAGTCACCGCAAAACCTTTTACCGCACCTGTTCCATAAGCATAAAGTACCACTGAAGTAATAAGCGAAGTAATGTTAGAATCTAAAATCGCGCTCATTGCATGCTTATAACCATTTTCAACACTTTGCCTTATGCTAGCACCTTCTCGCAATAACTCCCTAATTCTTTCATTAATAATAACATTAGAATCTACTGCCATACCCACAGTCAGTACAAGTCCTGCCATACCAGGTAAAGTTAAAGTTGCACCAAACATAGCCATTACAGCAATAATCACTAAAATATTTGCCACTAAAGCAATATTAGCAAAAATTCCTGCTATACCATAATACATCACCATAAATGCAATAACTAATATAGAAGCACCTGCTAGGGCTATCATACTCATTTTAATACTATCAGCACCCAAAGATGGTCCAACACTTCTTTTTTCAAGCATTTTAACCGGTGCTAAAAGCGCCCCACTTCTTAAAGCAATGGCCACATCATGAGCTTCTTCAACAGTAAAGCTACCACTAATTTGACCACTACCTCCACCTATTCTTTCATTAATTCTTGGAGCTGAATATACTTTATTATCTAAAACTATAGCTAAGCGTTTGCCTACATTATTTCCTGTATAGTCTCCAAATTTTTTAGCACCTTCTGAATTTAAGGTAAAATTAATAACAGGAAGATTATTACTTTGCGCAAAACCCACTTTTGCGTCTGTTAGCATAGAACCATCAAGAATAGGTATAGATTTTACCAGATATTTAATTTGAGGATTTTTTGCATCTTCAAAAATTAAATCTCCATATTTAGCAGCTTGAGCTGGAGTAAGATTATTTACCTGATCCATTCTAACATCATCTACTTCCATTAATTGCAAATGTGCAGCTTTTGCGATAAGTTCTCTAGCTCTAGCCTCATCTGCAACAGTTTTAATACCTGGAAGTTCGACTAAAATTTTATCCTCACCTGATCTTGCTACATTTGGCTCTGCAAGACCAAATTGATCAAGTCTATTTCTAATGGTTTCTACAGCTTGTAAAATAGCTTGTTCATGAGTTAGTTTGATTTCTTCTTGGGTTAAAGAAAGTGTGTAGTGTAAATTTTCGTGTGTAATAGCCAAGCCTTTAATGTCTTTTAACAACAAATCAACCTTAGCTACATCATTTTCATCTAATAAACTAAATTCAATACTAGTATCATTTACTTTGATTTTATCAACAATAATATCTTCTTTATTGATAGAATAACTAAGAGAAGAGGCTATGGATTTAACCTTTGATTTAACCGCCTCTTCTACTTCTACACCTAATAACATATGCAAACCACCTTGTAAATCAAGTCCTAGGTTGATCTTAGCACCACTTTGGGTTTGCATAAAAGAAGGTATGGAAAAAACTAATCCTATAAGAAAAACTACAAAGAAAATAATACTTCTATAAGTAATTTTTCCACTACGCATCAATTTTCTTTGCTATAAAATCTCTAGAAATTTTTACAACTACATTTTCATCATTAAGCTTAACTTTGATAAAATCCTCTTCTGGTTTTACCACCTCGCAAATTATCCCACCATTTGTGATGATTTTATCTCCTTTTTCTAAAGATGAAACCATTAATTTGTGGTCTTTTGCTTGTTTTTGTTGTGGTCTAATAACCAAAAAATAAAAAATCGCAAAAAGCACAATGAGAGGCAACAATGAAGTCCAAATATTTCCGTTTTCTGCCATTTCTTCCCCTTTTTTTTAAGTTCATAAATTCTAATTCTACCACTTTTAAAATAACAAAAGCCTTTTTTTCTGCACTTTTATTGTCAAATTTTATTTATTTTTCTTTTTTTGAAAATTTACTTTTCGAATTTATCTCACCATTTTTAAGCATATATGGTTTAATTTTATTACTAAGAAACAAAAGTAAAGCAGGATATTTTTACACCGGTTTTTTTATAGGAATTTTATGGTTTTGGTGGATAGGTTTATCATCAATTTATTTTAATTTAGCTTATTTAATTCCTTTAGAAATTATCTTAATTGGATTAATTTATGGATTTTTGTTTTTTATATGTTTTTTTCTTAAATATGATTTTTTAAGACTTTGTGGAATTTTTTTACTTTGTTTTATTCATCCTTTTGGCTTTGATTGGCTAAATTGGGGTGTTTTAAGTGTATATGGAATCTTTGATGCAAGTTACCAAGGTATTATAGCTATGTTTTTGATTGCTTATTTTTATTATGAAAAATATATTTCAAGATATTATAAAATAGCAATTATTCTAATCCTTATTCTAATCGGAGCTCAATATAATCAAAAACAATCACAAACACTAAATTTAGACTATAAATTAATCCAAACTAATATCTCTCAAGATCAAAAATTCATACAAGAAAATTTACAAACTCATTCTAAAGATATATTTTATCAAATCAACAAGGCCATAAAAGAAGGTAAAGAAGCAATTATTTTTCCTGAAACTGCTTTTGCTTTTGCATTAAATAAAACACCAAGTTATTTACAAGCCTTAAAATATTTATCAAAACAAATCATCATCATCACAGGTGCTATAAGCACTACACCTAATCATCTATACAATAGTACTTATGTATTTGACAATGGTAACATACAAGTTTTTAACAAACATTATCTTGTACCTTTTGGAGAAGAAATTCCTATATTTAAAAACTTTTTTAAAAAACACCTTTTAAATATTGATGAATTTTCAAAAGGAAAAGAATTAAATCAATACACTCTAAATAATCAGCTCATCACTAATGCTATCTGCTTTGAAGCTACAAAAGAAAAACTTTACAAACACTCAAAAATCATCATCGCTATTTCAAACAATGCTTGGTTTAATTTTTCAAGTGAGTATAAATTACAAAATTTTCTAATGCGTTTTTATGCAAATAATTATAATGTAAGTATATATCATGCAGTTAATGGAAAAGAAAATGCGGTAATTAAACCAAAAGAAGTATTGATTTTAAAGATAAAAGAAAAACTTTTAAAGCAAAATGAAGCTTAAAAGCTTCATTTTATAATGCCTTAAATTCATCAAGTGCGTCTAATTTTTCCCAAGGATAATCAGCTTGACCCACTTGACCACGAGCAGCTACATCAGCATACATGAAAGTATCTTTACTTGGTTTATCAAGATTGAATTTATTTTTAATCCAATTTGGAGTTAATGGGAAAGTTTTCATCACAAAATCACTTAAAATATCATCATTTAATCTTGTATTTGTTCCCATGCAATCCACACTTACAGAAGTTGGTTTAGCCACACCTATAGCATAAGAAAGTTGTACTATACATTTTTTAGCAAGCCCTGCTGCTACAATATTTTTAGCAAGCCATCTTGCAGCATAAAGTCCGCTTCTATCAACCTTAGTATAGTCTTTAGAAGATTGTGCACCACCTCCTATTGGAGCATAGCCACCAAAGCTATCTACTATAAGCTTTCTTCCTGTTAAACCACTATCATGTAATGAGCTGTGATTTACATATTTTCCCGTTGGGTTGATTAAAATTCTTGTTTTTTCTGGGCAAAAAAGCTCTTTTGGTAAATTTGAATCCAAAATCAAATCCATCACCAAAGCTCTTAAATCTTCTATTTTCATACTTTCAACACAAGGAGCTGAAACTACAATAGTATGGATACTTTGAGGTTTGCAATTTTCAAAATTTTCTTTATTTGCATAATCAATTGTAACTTGAGTTTTAATATCTACTCCAAGTTTATCAGGATTGTTTTTTGCAAACTCATATACTTTATCACAAAGCATTCTAGCATAAGAAATAGCTGCTGGCATATATTCTTTTGCTTCATTGCTTGCAAAACCAAACATTATACCTTGATCACCTGCTCCAATCTCTCCATCTTCTTGATCAACACCTTGATTGATGTCAGGACTTTGCTCATTTAAAAATACCATTACATCTAAATCATCAGGATGCAAACATTGTTTTTTGCTAAAATGCGGATTTCCATTGTAACCAATATCTGCTAGAGCTTTTTTTACAATATTTTCATAATCTTGTTTTTCTAGTTTATATTTTGATTTAATCTCACCACCAATTACTACTTTATTTCCTGCTACAAAAACCTCACTAGCAACCCTTGAGTCTTTATCATGAGTTAAAAAGGCATCAACTATAGAATCAGCTATAATATCAGCACATTTATCAGGATGTCCTGCACTAACAACTTCAGAAGTAAATAAATACATATTTTATATTCCTTATCATAAAAAATTCTAGCTTTATTTTAACACAAGCTAACTTAAAAATCAAAAAGCTTATTTAAGCTTTACTTTGCTAGAATAAATTTAAATTTATCACTACAAAAAAGGTAAGAAATGAGTTTATTTTCTTATGCAATCAAACGCTATAAAGATGGAAATCTTATTTTACAAATTTGCATAGGTATTGTTTTAGGAATTTTAGTAGGTATTTTTTCTAAAGATTTAGCTATTTTTGCAAATATTTTTGGTGCTTTATTTACAGGAGCTTTAAAAGCTATAGCACCAATTTTAGTTTTTATTTTAATTTTAACAACCATTTGCACAAAAGAATTTAATCATGGAAGTGAGAAAATAAAACACATTATTTTCTTGTATATTTTTGGAACCTTTTTAGCTTCTTTAAGCGCAGTTAGTATAAGTTTTATCTTTCCTGTAGAATTAGTATTAACCGATATTGAAAAAGCTTCCACTACAAGCCCTGCGCATATAGGCGAAGTATTTAAAACCTTACTTTTTCAAGTAGTAGACAATCCGATCCATGCCTTATCTTCAGGAAATTATTTAAGCATATTAGCTTGGGCTATTGGTGGAGGTTTTGCTCTAAGACATTGCTCTAATGATGCAAAACAACTTTTTACTGATATAAACGAGGGTGTATTAAAAATTGTTAAATTTATAGTCAAGCTTGCTCCTTTTGGAATTTTTGGACTTGTGGCTAATTCAGTTGCCCAAACAGGAGCAGCAGGACTTTTAAGTTATGTTAAATTATTAATAATTTTAGTTTTGACTATGTTTTTTGTAGCTTTTGTGATTAATGCTTTAATTGTCTTTGCTTATACAAAGAAAAATCCTTATCCTTTGATTTTTATTTGTTTAAAACATAGCGCTGTTTTTGCATTTTTCACAAGAAGTTCTGCAGCAAATATTCCTGTAAATATGGCACTTTGCTCCAAATTAAATATCAACAATAACCTATATAGCATTTCTATTCCACTAGGTGCTACGATTAATATGGCAGGAGCAGCTGTAACTATAGCTATACTAAGTCTTGCAGCAGCTCACACAGTAGGTATTGAAATAAATTTTTTACAAGCTATGCTTTTGAGTGTTTTAGCTGCATTTGCAGCTTGTGGAGCTAGCGGGGTTGCTGGGGGTTCGCTCTTACTTATACCACTTGCTTGCTCTTTGTTTAATATTGATTATGACATAGCTATGCAAGTAGTTGCGGTTGGTTTTATCATAGGGGTTATCCAAGATAGTGTTGAAACTGCATTAAATAGCTCAACAGATGTTTTATTTAGTGCTATTTGTTCAGATAATGAGCTTAATTTAAAAATTTAAGGAGGACTTATGAGGCATTTAATTACTACAAAAGATTTTAACGATGATGAAATCTTGGCTTTATTTAAAGAAGCAAAAGAATTTTTGGATGAAAAACCGCGTACATTTTTAGAAGGAAAAAGTGTTACAACAATTTTCTTTGAAAATTCAACACGCACTCAATCAAGCTTTGAAACAGCCGCAAGAAGACTAGGTGCTAAAGTTTTAAAATTAGATGTTTCAAGAAGTAGTTCAAGCAAAGGCGAAACACTTTTTGATACTGCTGCAAATTTAGATGCAATGGCACCAAGTGCTATTGTAGTTAGACACAAAAACTCAGGTGTGCCTCATACTTTAGCAAATTATACTCATTGTCCTATAGTTAATGGAGGTGATGGTAAACACGCTCATCCTACCCAAGCTTTACTTGATCTTTTTACCATAATGGAGCATTTTGATTATAATGTCAAAGGTAAAAAAATAGCCATAGTAGGAGATATTAAAAACTCACGCGTTGCTGCTTCAAATTTAGAATTATTACCTCGTTTTGGTATAGACATTACCCTAGTAGCCCCACCTCATTTTATGCCAAATTATCCTATTAAAAAAACAAATAAACTAAAAGAAGTTATTGATGATGTAGATATTATCATGAGTCTTAGAACACAAACTGAAAGACACAATATTCCAACCTATGCATCGCTTAAAGATTATGCAAATGATTTTTGTATTAGCAAAGATTTAATAAAAGATAAAAATCTCATTATCTTACATCCTGGTCCTGTACATAGAAATATCGATATTAGCGATGAAGTAATGGCTGATAAAAGATGTAAGGTTTTAACTCAAGTTAAAAATGGTGTTGCCATTAGAATGGCTGTATTAAAAAAACTCATTTTAGAAAGCTAAAATCATGCAAAATTGGAACTTAAATATATTATTTAAAGATGAGCAAGAATTAAATCTTTTTTTACAAAAAACCCAAGATGAAGCTTGTGAATTTAAAAAACAATATGAAAATAATCTTCATAGTTTAAGCAATGAGCAATTTTTACAAGCTTTAAAAAATTATGAAGAATTAATCTTAAAACTTTCTCACATACTAACCTATGTGTATTTAAATTTTGCTCAAGATACTACCAAAGGTGCTTTTTATGCAAAATATGAAAATTTAAGTAAAAAAATAGAAGAAAATCTTTTATTTTTTGAACTTGAATTTTGCGAGTTAAAAGAAGAAAAAAGTAAGACTTTCATCACATTTTGCAAAGATTATGAGTTTTATTTAAATAATCTTATCAAACACAAAAAACACAATCTTTCTAAAAAAGAAGAAAGAGTTATCCTAACTCTATCAAGTACAGGTTCAAATGCATTTGCAAGATTATTTGATGAAATCTTTAGTGCTTTAAAATTTAATTTTGAAGGACAAAAATTAAGCGAGGAAGAAATTCTAAGCAAGCTTTATGATAAAGATAGAAGCATTAGAAAAAAAGCTTCAAAATGCTTTAGCAAAACTTTAAAAAAACAAAACAAGCTTTTAGTATATATTTTTAATATGATTAAAAGTGAACTTGCTAGCATTTGTGAGTTAAGAGTCTATGAAAGTCCTGAAGCTCCAAGACACACAAGAAATCAAATTTCTAAAAAAAGTGTTGATGCGCTTATTAGTGCTAGCGAGAATAGCTTTGATATTGTTTCTAAATTTTATAATGCAAAGAAAAAAATTCTAGGGTATAAAAAGCTAAAAGATTATGATCGTTATGCACCTATTGGAAAAGAAATGCAAGTTGATTTTAATCAAGGAAAGGATATCGTTTTAAAAGCCTTTGAAAAATTTTCTAAAGATTTTTATATGATAGCAAAAGAAGCTTTTGAGAATAATTGGATTGATATCTATCCTAAAGAATTTAAACAAAGTGGTGCTTTTTCTCACTCAAGCACGCCGCTAAGCCATCCTTTCATACTTTTAAACTATACTAACCAAAGACGCGATCTTTTTACCCTAGCACATGAGCTAGGCCACACTATACATCAAAAACTTTCTTATAAAGTAAGTTTTTTAAATCAAGATACACCTCTAACTACAGCAGAAACTGCTTCAGTGTTTGCGGAAATGTTGATTTTTGACTATATTAAAGAAAATTTAGACAAAGAAGAGCTTTTATCTTTATATGCAGCAAAAATTGAAGATATTTTTGCTACTCTTTATAGGCAAATTAATTTTACTACTTTCGAACGCAGATTTCATGCTAAAAAAGAAGAACTAAGCGCTCAAGAACTAAGTGAAATTTGGCTTGAAGAATCAAGAAAAATGTTTCAAGATAGCGTAGTTTTAACCAAAAATTATGGCCTTTGGTATTCTTATATACCACATTTTATACACTCTCCATTTTACTGCTATGCTTATGCTTATGCACAACTTTTAGTTTTAGCACTCTATGGTCTATATAAAAGTGGTAAATGCTCTAATTTTACTTCAATTTATATCAAATTTTTAAGTAGCGGGGGAAGCAAAAGCCCAAAAGAACTTGTAGCTATGTTTGGCTTTGATATAGAAAGTGATGAATTTTGGAATATAGGCTTAAAGCAAGTTAGGATACTAGTAGATGAATTTTTAAGGCTAAGTAATGATTGATAAAATTTTAAATAATAAAAATTTTATAACTTTAATGCAAAAAAGCATTTATGAATGTTTGCAAATTTTAATCCAAGAAGATATTGAATTTAATATCATTGTAAATACTAAATTTGTTACACTCGAACCTCCTTTACCATCAGAATTAGATGTAGTGAGTAAAAATCCTTATTGTCTTTTTGCACTTGGTGGTTATACTTTTAAGTCCATAGTTTTAACAAATGAGCATATAGAATTTCACGCAGGTTTTGGACCTGATGATTTTGCAACCTTTGTAAAAGTGGATTTAGGTGCAATTACTCAAATTCAAGTTGAAGATAATATCATTTTTGTCAATTTTTCAAACTATTTTAAAAAGCAAAATGATCAAAAGTTAAAAGAAAAATCCATGAATGCTTTTTTAAACAATCCCAACAATAAAGATTTATTTAAAAAATGAGTTTTTTTGAAGGTTTAAATGATAGCCAAAAAGAAGCTATCATGCATATTGATGGAGCTATGCTGATACTAGCAGGCGCAGGTAGTGGAAAGACTAAAACCATTACCACTAGACTTGCTTATTTAATCGATCATGTAGGTATTCCTGCGCAAAATACCCTCACACTAACCTTTACAAACAAAGCTGCTAATGTAATGAAAACAAGAGCCTTAGCACTTTTACAAGATCAAAATTTACACAATCCCCTTTTATGTACTTTTCATAAATTTGGCTTGTTATTTTTAAGACTTTATAGCGAAAGAATTAATAGGGCAAATAATTTTGTCATTATTGATACAGATGATAAAAAGAAAATACTAAAAGATTTAGCTAGCGAAAATTTGCAAAGCTCTTTAGCAAGCATAGGTGCTTATATTTCAAATTTTAAAAATCAAAGCAAAAGCGCTCAAGAAATACGCAAAGAATTAGAATTTTTAAAAGATGAAAAAAACAAAAATTACGAAGAAATCATTCATTTATATGAGCAATATGAGCATTTTTTAATCCAAAATAATTTCATGGATTTTGATGATTTACTCATGCTAACTAATAAAATTTTAGAAGATGAACAATTTGCACAAGAGCAAAGTCAAAAATATACCTATATAACAGTAGATGAGTATCAAGATACCAATGCCTTGCAATATCAAATTCTAAAAAAACTTTGCGTGTCTCATGAAAACATTTGCGTGGTGGGTGATGATGATCAGAGTATTTATGGTTGGCGTGGAGCTAAAATAGAAAATATCTTAAATTTCAAAGAACAATTTAACAATGTAAAATTAGTCAAACTAGAGCAAAATTATCGCTCAACTAGCGCTATTTTGCAAGCTGCAAATGAGCTTATAGAGCATAATAGAAAAAGACTAGGAAAAACTTTGATTTGTACCAAAGATGAGGGCGAAGAAATTACAATTTTACAAAATGATGATGAAAAAATTGAAAGTTTTAAGGTTGCAAGAGAAGTTTCAAAACTTTTAAACTCGGGGATTAATCCTAGTGAAATAGCCATACTTTATAGAGTAAATGCCCTATCTCGTGCTCTTGAAGAAGCTTTTAGCAAAGAAAAAATTCCTTTTAAATTGCTAAGTGGAATTCGTTTTTATGAAAGAGCTGAAATTAAAGATATTATTTCTTATTTAAGATTGCTTTCAAATTTAAATGATGATTATTCTTTTAAACGCATTATCAACCGCCCTAAAAGAAACTTTGGTAATGCAAGTTTAGAAAAGCTAGAAAATTATGCTAAAGAAAATCATTTGTCTTTATTTGAAAGTCTATGTGCTTTGCAAGGAAGTGGTTTTTTTAGTAAAAAAACAGACAAAGAGTTAGAAAAATTCATACTAAGCATACACAAAATCAAAGAAAAAGATGATTTGCTTGCAATGATTTTAGCCTTAGAAGAAGAATTTAAAATCAAAGAATTTTACAAAGATAATCCAGAGGGCGAAGATAAACTTTTAAATATAGATGAACTTTATGCTAATTTAAAAGATAAAATTACTCATGGAAATTATAATGGCTTAGATGATATTTTAAATGAAATTTCTTTACTTAATGAGCAAGATGGACTTGATAAAGAAAGTATTTGTATTATGAGTATTCATGCAAGCAAAGGACTTGAGTTTGATTATGTTTTTATCATAGGTTTAGAAGAAGGCTTTTTCCCACTCACTAGCGAATCAAGCAATATAGAAGAAGAAAGAAGACTTGCCTATGTAGCAATCACTAGAGCCAAGAAAAAACTTTATTTAAGTTATGCTAATTCTAGATTTTATAAAGGAAGTCGCACAAGATTAGAAAAAAGTAGATTTTTTGGCGAGAGTAATGTAATCAAAAAAGAATTAACACTAGATCATCAAAAAAATTGCTACAAAAAAGGCGATTTAATCAAACATAAAATTTTTGGCATAGGCAGAGTCACTGGGGTAAGTAAAATAGGTGCTGAAGAAAAACTCACGATTAATTTTGGAGGCATAGAAAGAATGATAATGTCAAGTTTTGTGGAAAAAGTGATATGAATAAACTTTTTGTAGCTTATAAACCAAGTGGTATGAGTTCTAATGCTTTTTTAGGCAAACTCAAGAAAAAATATAAAAATAAAAAAGCAGGTTTTTCAGGAACACTTGATCCTTTTGCAAAAGGTGTTTTACTCATAGCCTTTGATCAATACACAAAACTTTTTCGTTTTTTTGATAAAAATCCAAAAGTTTATAAAGCAACACTTTGGCTAGGCGCGCATTCACTAAGCCTTGATAATCAAAATATCAAAGAAATCAATCTTATAAATGCTTTTGAAGAGAAAGTTTTAGAACAAATTAAAAATGAACTTTTAGGTAAAATCACCTACACCCCACCCGCATTTTGTGCAAAAAAAATAGATGGGGTGCGCTCTTATGAGCTTGCAAAAAGAGGTTTTGAAGTCAATTTAAAGCCTTGTGTTATGGAAATTTTTTATACTAAAATTTTACACTATAGCCATCCCTTTTTAACCATAGAAATAGCAGTTAGTGAGGGTTCTTATATACGCTCTTATTGTGAATTATTTGCTAGAAAACTTGGTATTAAAGCCACACTAAGCTCATTAGAGCGTTTAAGCGAGGGAGGGTTTTTTTATGAGAATGAAAAAGAGTTAAATCCTTTAGCTTATTTAAATCTTAGAAAAAATACGATAAAATATCCCCGAAAATTACACAATGGACAAAAAATATTTTTGGACGATTTGGAAATTCAAGAAGAAGGTAGCTATATTTTAGAAGAAAAAGATTTTTTTTCTATCATTTCTATCCAAGATAATCAAGTGCAATATTATTTAAATAAGGTATTAAAATGTTAATTTTATCAAGAAAAGAAAATGAAAGTATAAAAATCGGAGATGATATAGAAATCAAAGTAGTTCAAACAGGCAAAGGCTATGCTAAAATAGGCATCGAAGCTCCAAAGTCTTTAATGATACTACGCAAAGAGCTTATCGAGCAAGTAAAAAGTGAAAATTTACATGCAATTAGTGATGAAACGATAAAACTTGACGATCTGAGTAAAAAGCTTAAAAAATGAAAGCTTACGCAAAAGCTAATATTTTTTTAAAAATCATAGGAATTGACTCAAGATCTTATCATTTATTACAATCACGCTTTGTTTTATTAAAAGATATTTTTGATGAGTTAAGCTTTAGTGATGAAAAAACCAAAGAAGGATTTGAAATTATTGGAAATTTTACTCAAGATACCATCATACACAAAGCTTATAAAGAATTAGAAAATTTAGGTTTTTCTAATGAATTAAATGAATTTTTTAAAGACAAAAGTTTAAAGCTTACCAAAAACATTCCCATAGGTGGAGGCCTTGGTGGAAGCAGTACCGATGCGGTTGTATTTTTATTAATGATCAACGAAACTTTAAATTTAAAACTCAATCAACAACAACTTAAACAAATCTGCCAAAAACTTGGCTCTGATTTAATCTTTTTTTTAAGCGGATATGATAGTGCAAATGTTAGCGGGTGTGGCGAGATTGTAGAATATTTTGAAGATGATTTTAGTCAACTTGATTTTACTTTTCCATCTATTGAATGCTCAAGCGCAAAAGTATATAAAGCTTTTGATGAAAGCTCATATGATTTAACAGCGAATTTAAATTTGTCTAAAACACTTAAAACACTTAAAACAAGTGAAATTTTAGAGTATAAAAATACTGATTTAAACGACTTATTTGCTCCTTGTGTAAAAATTTATCCTAAAATGCAAACTTTTCTTAATGAGGCTTATTTTTTAAGTGGAAGTGGAAGTGGAGTTTTTAAGGCTAAATGATGAAAAAAACTATAGTAAAAAACAAAAAAGCTTTTTTTGATTATGAAATTTTGGAAAAATTTGAAGCAGGTATTGTTTTAAAAGGTTCTGAAGTAGTGGCATTAAGAGCTAGTAGAGCAAATTTGAAAGATTCTTTTGTGCGTATTATCAAAGGTGAAATTTTCTTACTTAATGCTCATATTTCTCATCTTAGCACTACACATTCTTTTTATAAGCATGATGAAAAAGGTGCGCGAAAACTTTTAATGCATAAAAAGCAAATCGATAGGCTTTTTGGTAAAATTAGCACCCAAGGCTTTACTATAGTGCCATTAGAACTTTATTTTAATGAAAAAAATAAAGCAAAAGTCTTAATAGCCTTAGCCAAAGGAAAAAACTTACACGATAAAAGAGAAAGCTTAAAGAAAAAACAAGCAGATCTTGAAGCAAGAGCTGCTATGAAAAATCATTATTAAAAAAGGATTTTGATGAAAAAATTTACTTATTTGTTTTTTACATTTGCTTTTGCATTTTTAATAAGTGCTTGCTCAAGTGAAGAAAAAATCGAAAATGAATTTGCATTTGCTGAGTATAAAATGGGTGATGAAATTCTTTTAAAAAGTGTCAATGGTGGCGAGAAAACCCTAGTAAGAACACAAAATGGTTTTGTAGTAAAAGGTGAAGAGGGTAAAATTTTAATGTTTGATTTTTTTGGAACCTTTTGCACACCTTGTCAAGAAGAAGCCACTCATCTAACAAGTTTGTGGCAAAAAAATGCTGACAATTTTATCATCATAGGACTAAGTCATTTTGAAAATGTTAGCGATCAAGCTGTAAAAGATTTTGCCATTAAATATGGGGCTTATTATTTCTTAAGTAATTCTAAAGAAAATGATAGAATTGTTGCACAAGCATTAAAAGATATCAACTATCAAAGCATGGAACAACTTCCTTTTAAAGTAGTTTTAAAAGATGGAAATTATCAAGATCTAACAGATTTTTGGAATAAAGACTCAAAAAGTTATGTGAAATATTATCTTGGAAAAGTTTCTACTGAGATTATGCAAGAAGATATTACTAGGATATTAAATGAGTCTAAAAAATGAAATTTTAGAACAACAAAAACTAGCAGAACCTAAAATGTTTAAGGTTTTGCTTTTAAATGATGATATTACCACCATGGATTTTGTAATTGAAATTTTAATGAATATTTTTCATCATGATTTTGAAAAAGCAAGTGCAATTATGCTTGAAATCCATCATCAAGGAAGTGGAGTTTGTGGCATATACACAGAAGAAATTGCACTTAGCAAAAAACAGCAAGTTGACATGGCAGCAAAAAATAATGATTTTCCACTCCAAACAAGGATAGAAGAACAATGAAATATAAAGAATTAATTGACTCATTTATACCAAATGCAAGACATTTAAGCTTTATCAATCATCATGAATTTATCACTTGTGAGCATTTGCTTTTTGCTTTAGTTAAGCTTAGCAATGATTTTAAAAATCTACTTGAAGAAATCGGAGATGGTGATTTACAAGGCTTTGAAAATGAATTAAAAAATTATCTAGCTAAAAATAATGAAATTTTAAAAAAAGAAATAGAACCTATTTTTTCTGTGATCTTGGAAAATATATTACACAAGCTAAATGCAAAAAATCAAACAAGTGTGATTGATTTTATCATTGCACTTTGCAAAGAAGAAAAAGCTTATTCTTATAATATCTTAAAAAAACACCTAATAGAAGAAGAAAAAATAAAAGAATTGTTACAAAATGCTGAATTTGAAAATTTAAAAACCCATACCATAGAGCTAGTTGAGCTTGCAAAAAAAGGCAAAATAGATCCTGTTATAGGTAGGAAATTTGAACTTGAAAGAATGATGCAAATTCTAAGCCGTCGTAAGAAAAATAATCCTATTTTAGTTGGTGAACCAGGTGTTGGTAAAAGTGCCATTATAGATGGGCTAGCACTAGCTATAGCTGAAGAAAAAGTGCCAAAACATTTAAAAAACTCAAAAATTTATAGCCTTGATATGACAAGCTTGCTTTCGGGGACAAAATATAGGGGTGATTTTGAAAAAAGGTTAAAAGATATCATTAAAGAATTAGAAAATATCCCTAATGCTATTTTATTTATAGATGAAATTCACACCATAGTAGGAACCGGTGCAAGCAATGAAAGTCATGCAGATATGTCAAATTTATTAAAACCTGCATTAAGTAATGGCAACATCAAATGCATAGGTGCAACTACTTTCATAGAATACAAAAATACCTTTGATAAAAACAAAGCTCTAAGTAGAAGATTTGCAAAAATTGATATAGATGAGCCAAGTGAAGAAGAGTGTTTTTTGATCTTGCAAGGCTTAAAAAGCAAATATGAAAATTTTCACAAAATCAAAATCAGTGATGAAATTTTACAAACAAGTATAAAACTAGCAAAACAATTTTTACATGATAAATTTTTACCCGATAGTGCAATTGATTTAATTGATGAACTTGGCGCAAGCTTTGCTTTAGAAGATAAAAAAAGTAAAAAAATAGTAAAAATAAAAGATTTAGAAAATACTTTAGCAAGAATGACACATTCTCATAAAATTTATGAAAGTGATCAAGGTAAAATCTTAAAAAATTTAGAGCAAAACTTAAAGCAAAATATTTTTGGACAAGATGAAGCCATTAAAGCTTTGTGTTCTATTTTAAAACAAAGCTATGCGGGGTTAAAAGGCAAAAATACCCCAAAAGGCGTGTTTTTATTTACCGGTTCAAGTGGAGTTGGTAAAACCGAACTTGCAAAAAATTTAGCACAAATTTTAAACCTTAATCTTGAAAGATTTGACATGAGTGAATACTCGCAAAAACATGATGTGAGCAAACTCATAGGAACTTCAGCAGGTTATGTGGGCTATGAAGATGGTGGCTTGCTTAGTAACAGCATTAGAAAAAATCCTTTTAGCGTAGTCTTATTTGATGAGATAGAAAAAGCTCATCCTGATTTAACTAATACCTTTTTACAAATTTTTGATAATGCAAGTTTAACAGATAATAGTGGATTAAAAGCTGATTTTAAAAATACTATTATCATTATGACTTCAAATTTAGGTCTCAAAGAAAGTAATGAGCTTGGTTTTTTAAGCAGCGATAAAGAAAAAAGTAATAAAGCCATAAAAGATTTCTTCGCACCTGAATTTATCAACCGTATAGATAAAATCATTCATTTTAATGACTTAAGTCAAGAAATTTTAGAACAAATCGTTCAAAAAGAACTAGATTTAATGGCAAAAAATTTAAACAACATCACCATGGAAGCTGATAAAAAAGTAAAAGAATTTCTTGCTAAAAAAACTAATAATAAAGAATTTGGAGTAAGATTATTAAAACGCATTATTGCCGAAGAATTAGGCGAGAGATTAAGTGATGAAATTTTATTTGGAAAATTAAAAAATGGTGGTAAATTAAAACTCAAACTTTCCAAAAATGAAAAAATTGAATTTGTATTCTAAACTTTTAAAAAGCCCTGATGATGCGCCTGTTTTTATTAGTGAAAAACTAGAAGTAGATTTTATACCTCATGCTTATAGCTTAGGGCTTTTTCCATGGACTAGCAATCCTGTTACTTGGTGGTGTCCTTCTCCTAGAATGGTGCTTTTACCTGATGAAGTGCGCATACAAAAAAGCATAAAAAAATCTTTAAAAGCTTATGAAATAAGACTTAATTTTGATTTTAACTCGCTTATAAATCATTGTGCAAAAAGAAAAAAAACTTGGATAAGTCAAGAATTTATACAAGTTTATACAAAGCTTTTTGAGCAAAATTTAGCTCATAGTGTTGAAGTTTATGAAAATGATGTTTTAATCGGCGGTTTATACGGACTTATAATAGGTAAAATATTTTTTGGTGAAAGTATGATAAGTCTTAAAAAAGATGCCTCAAAAGTAGCCCTAATAAGACTTTGTGAGCTTTTAAAACCATATGATTTTTTAATAGATTGTCAAGTGCCTAATGAGCATTTAAAATTTATGGGTGCTAAAGAAATGACAAAAAAAGATTTTTTGAAAACACTAGAAAAAAAAGTTTCACTTGAAAGTGGCTTTAAAAATTTCAAAAATTTACTATAAAAAGATATACTTATACATAAATAAAATTGCATAAATATTTTGGAATGATTTTTGCTTTTAGTCTATAAAAGCTTTATTTTAAAGGAAAAATTATGATAAGCCCTTTTAAGTCAAAAGAACTTATTGTTAATGCTTTAGCAGGAAGAAACCTAAGAAGTCAAATGATTAATTCTAACCTTGCAAATGTTGATACTCCTTTTTATAAAGCAAGAGATATAGAATTTGAAACTGCTTTAGTTAATAGAGCAAATGAAATTTTCAAAAGAAAAGATACTAAAGAGCTTGAATTAGCAAGCACAAACACAAATCATCAAAAACCTTGGAAATTTCCAGATCCTAATAAATCAACTATTTATTTAAGAGATGGGCATTTGGCAAGAAATGACGCAAATACAGTAGATCTTGATGTAGAAACTACTGAAATGAGCAAAAATACTATGATGATTTCTGCTTTAGATGGTGTTTTAAGAAGACAAAGTAATATTTTTTCAACCATCATAGAAACAAGCTCTAAATTAGGCTAGGAGAAAAATAATGGCTTATTTAAGTGATTTTGATATTAGTGGATATGGACTTAGTGCTCAACGCTTTAGAATGAATGTAATTAGCTCAAATATAGCTAATGCTAATACTACTAGAACAGCAGAAGGTGGTCCATATAGAAGAAGAGAAGTGATTTTTAAAGCAACTGATTTTAACGAATTGCTAAACAAGCAAATAGCTAAAGATAATAATTTTTTAGAATATGAAAATCCTTTAAACGATCCTGCTTCACAAAAAGATGCAAAACCTGCTATAATGAGCGTAGTAGTTGATAAAGTTGTAAGAGATGATAAAGATTTTCGTATGAAATTTGACCCATCTCATCCAGATGCGAATGAACAAGGTTATGTTGCTTATCCAAATATAAATCCTGTTATTGAAATGGCCGATTTAATAGAAGCAACAAGAGCTTATCAAGCTAATGTAAGTGCCTTTACTAGCACCAAAACTATAGCACAAAGTGCGATAGATTTACTAAGAGGTTAATAAATGAACACTATTAATGGTATAAATCAATTTAACAATGTTAATAACAAAAACAATAATAACAACACAAGCAACATAGGAGATGAGTTTTCGAGTTTATTAAAAAATTCCATCAACAATCTTAATAAAACTCAAGAAACCGCTGAAGCTGCTATGGTAGACATTGCAACAGGCGAAGTCAAAGACTTACATCAAGCTGCAATTGCGATTAGCAAAGCTGAATCAAGTATGAAATTTATGCTTGAAGTTAGAAATAAGGCTATAAACGCATATAAAGAAATTTCAAGAACTCAAATTTAATATATGCTTTCAAACACCATTAGAAATAGGGTTTCAAAAGTAGCTTTTGCTTTTTGTATGGCTCTGTTTTTTATGGCCTTATTTTTACTTTCTACTTTTTTTCTAACCTCAAAACGCCATATACCAAATACTCAAAAAGAACAATATTTTTCCGCTCTTAGAGGTAATATCATCACAAGCGATAATTTTACCGTAACTTCTAGTAGGCAAATTTATAGAGCTGAAATTGATCTAAGGAGCTTAAATCCCGATAAAAAGGATTTGTTTTTAACTCTTTTTCAAATTTATAGTGGCGCAAGTGATGAACAAATGCAAGATATAAAAAAAAGAATGCTTGCAAAGAAAAAAAGAAGTTATAATTTTATTTTACTCCAAGATATTAACTCAAAAGACGCAAGTTATTTAAAAGAACTAGCTAAAAAACTTTATACTCAAGGTTTTTTTAAATCTTTCACAAATAATAATGGCAGAGTGGAGACAAGAGGGCTTGATATTATAGAACATAAAGAAGATCGTGTATATATGCCAAAAGATTCACTTACTCCAATCATAGGCTACACAAGAACCTATATGGATGAGCAAAGTGAAATTTTTAAAAATGTCGGCATAAAAGGTTTGGAAAAATACTATAATGAATGTTTAAATCCTTTGCAAAATGCTAAAATTCAAGGTTTAAGAGATATAGGTGGTAATATCATCTTGAATTTGCATTCTTATGAACAACGCAAAATAGATGGTTGTAATTTATACTTAAATATTTCCTTAAAACTTCAAAAAGGTTTAGAAAAAGCTATCGATAAAAGAAATGAAGATCTAAAAGCTAATGAAATTATAGTTGCCATCATGGAAAGTAAAAGCGGAAAAATTCTAGCACTTGCTAGCTCAAGAAGATATGATCCGCAAAATCGCGGAAAAGATCTATCTGTACTCAATGCAAGTGCCATAGAATATGGCTATGAAGCAGGATCTGTTATAAAACCTTTTATATTTACCACTGCATTAATGCTTGATAAAATCAAAGTTGATGAAATCATTGATACTCAAGGTGGACAATACAAACTTGGTCGTTTTACTATACGCGATGATCACAAAAAAAACAAAATGAGCATGGAAGAAGTTATTACTTACTCTTCAAATGTCGGTATGATTAAAATTGCCCAAAGATTAAGTAATCTTGAAATCATCTCAGGACTTAGAATTTTTCGTTTTGGAGAAAAAAGCGGTATTGATCTTCCTTATGAGCAAAAAGGAGAAATACCAAATCCAAAAAGATTAAGAGAAGTTGAAAAATCTGTATTAAGTTATGGTTATGGCTTGAAAACAACTTTTATACAACTTTTAGCTGCTTATAATGTATTTAACAATGATGGAATTTACATCACCCCACAAATTGCAAATAAAATTTATCAAGATGGGCGTTTAATAAAACTTGATGATGAAGTTAAGAAAGAAAAAATTCTTTCAAGCAAGGCTGCCAAAGAAATGCAGCAAATTTTAATTAATGTTATAGAAAAAGGAACCGGTAAAAAAGCACGAACTCAAGGTATCATTATAGGTGGAAAAACGGGTACAGCTAGGATTGCTGAAAGAAAAGGCTATACTTCAAATCGCTATAATGCCTCGTTTTTTGGCTTTGCAAATGATGAGAAAAATACCTATACCATTGGAGTTTTAGTAAGACATCCTACCAAAGCTTATAGTTATTATGCCGCACAAAGTGCTTTACCTATGTTTAAAGATACAGTAAATCTTTTGATTAAAGAAAGTTATTTAAAACCCATAGAAAGCAAAAACAATGACATTAAAAAATAAAATTACAATAATAATCTTTTTTATATTGATTTTTTGTTTCGCTTATTTAAAGTATTGGGTTTTATTATTTATAACTTTACTTGTGTTTTTAGTTATATTGTATTTACTCAAACTGCAATCAAAAAAGATAATCCACAAACCAAAAACAAAAGAAACTCTTAAATATTTGATACTACCAGATATTCCGCTTAAAAATATAGATACAAGCAATGTTAACAATATTGAAGGAGTGTTTTAGGATATAAGATCCAATAAGCTCTAAATAACTACAACAAAAAAGCTTAAAATTCATTGCTGGGATGTTTCAAATGTATTATGATTTTTTTGTGAATCTATTTTCAAAATTCCTTTTTCAAAAACTCCAAAATTTAATCAAGATTTAAACAATTGGAATATTGATAGTGTTATAAGCACACAAAGTATGTTTAGTGGATGTATAAATTTCAATCAAAAACTATCAAACTGGAATTTAGAAAATATCCCGAGAAAAAAATATATGTTTTTTAATACCGCTATAAAACATTAATATAAAAACTATATTTTTACTTGATTTAAAATAAACTCTATAAACTCATCACTATCATTAGGACATTTAATAAGCTCATAATCGCTTTTTGCTAAGTGCCTATATTCAACTCCAAGCTCAAAAATCGTTTCAGAACAATCTATACAAAAAGATACAGGATAAATCAAAGCTTTTTGATCTAAACTTTCTAAAATATCACTTGTGTTAGGCTCAAGCCATTTAACTGGACCTAGTTTTGATTGATATGATAAAATGATTTGGTCAAATTTATTTTTAAGTTTTCCTTTTAAAATATCCACATGCTCTTGCACATGTTTTTCATACAAATCACCTTTTTTAATCACTGAAAGCGGTAAAGAATGCGCAGAAAAAATCAAAGTTTTATAATCGTATTCTCTCTTTTTTTCTAAAATATGCTTTATAATCATTTCATTATAAAGTTCATCTTTATAAAAAACATCAATGATTTTTACATTAGCTTGGTTTTGGATATTTCTTAGCTCATTTTCCACTACTTCTAAAGAACTAGTTACAGTGGTTTTAGAATGATGAGGATACAAAGGAAATAAAATAATTTCGTCATTTTTTTGAAAATCATATTTTGAAAAAACCTCATTTGCAAAAGGTGGTACATAAAGACTAATAAAATCGAATTTATATTCTCTAGTTTTAGAATTTAATTTATCACATAAACTTTGTGTGATTTGAGTAAGTGGAGATTTTCCACCCATTTTTTCATAGTTTTGTTTCATAGCTTTTAATCTTGATTTTCTTATCATAAAGGCTACAAATTTTCTTAAAAAAACATTTTTTATCCCTAAAATATAAGGATCATTAAACATATTTTTTAAAAAAACTTCACATTCGTCAAGTTTATTCACCCCGCCCATATTTAAAAAAAAGATATGTTTCATTATCAAACACCTTCTAAAATTTCTTGTACTCTCAAAGCATCTTCAATGCTAGCCAAATTTTCACAAACCCCATTTTGTAAAAACTCGAAAAAAGCCTCATGCTCAGCATATAAAGGAGAATTTTTATATAAATTTGGAATTTTTTGCATATTAATAAAAAGTTCAAAATTTTTAAGATCAAGTTCATAAGTATGTTTTTTACCTAAAAGTGTGATCTTTCTTATAATACATTGTCCATTCCAACTATCATGGATATTTGCTAAAATATTTTCCAATTTTAAACCTATCATTACCTCATCTTCAAATTTATCATGATGAAAGCTTTTATAAACATTTGCTTTTAAAATTTGTTCTTGACTTAAAAATCTAACTAAGTCAATATCATGCACACTAAGATCACTTAAAACACCCACATCATTTATTCTTTGTGGATAAGGAGAAATTCTTTGTATGTTAATACTTATAATCTCATCTTCTAAAAGTTTTTCTTTTAAAGTTAAAATAGCCGGATTAAATCTCTCACAAAAGCCCACCCCTACTCTGACTTTATTTTCTCTAGCTTTTTGCTCTAAAATTAAAATTTCATCTACATTTAATGCCAAAGGTTTTTCTATCAAAACATTTTTTATTTTAGGAAAAACCTTTAAAGCTATATCTAAATGCGTATGAGTAGGCGTAGCAATGATAACACCATCAAGATTTTGTGCTAAAAAATCATCAAAATTTTTATGAAAAAAGTGTTTAAATTTATCTTTACAGAAAGGATCATAAAGATGAATTTCTTTTACTTTTAAATTACGCTCGAGTTCTCTTAAATGGTTTTTACCCATTTTACCAAGGCCTATAAGCCCTATTTTCATTTAAAAGCCTCAATCACTCTAATTTGGTGTTCTTCTTTTAAAAACGCACTCATAGGTAAGGATAAAATTTCATCACTTAATAGCTCTGTATTTGGCAAATCACCTTTTTTATAAGCAAGACAATCGAAAGCTTCTTGCAAATGAAGCCCCAAAGGATAATGCACCGCAGTAGGTATACCTTGCTCTTGTAATTTTTGCATGAATTTTTCTCTATTCTTTACACGCACGCTATATTGAGCCCAAGCACTCACAAAATCATCTTTTCTTGGCGGTAAAATACAATTTTTTAAATTTTCATCATAAACTTTTGCTATTACTTCTCTTTTTTTAATCTCTTCATCTAAGTATTTTAATTTCACATTTAAAACAGCCGCTTGGATGGTATCAAGCCTTCCATTAATACCGATGTATTTATGCTTATATCTTTGCACTTGTCCATGATTTAAATAAATTTTTATTTTTTGCGCTAATTCATCATCTTGGGTAAAAATCGCCCCGCCATCTCCATAAGCACCTAAAGGCTTAGACGGAAAAAAGCTTGTGCAAGATATATCAGCTATAACACATGATTTTACACCCTTTTGACTAGCTCCAAAACTTTGCGCACTATCTTCTATCAAAGCAATGTTTTGACTTTTACAAAGTTCTTTTAAAGCAAACATATCAGGCATAAGCCCAAAAATACTCACAGCAATTATAGCTTTAGTTTTAGGCGTGATAACACTTTGAACTTTTTCTAAACTAAGATTATAATCCTTAAAATCAATATCTACAAAAACAGGCTTAGCACCGATTAGAGCAACCATTTCAGCCGTAGCTATAAAGGTAAAACTTGGTACTATTACCTCATCATCCCTACCCACACCCAAAGCCATTAAGGCTAAAAATAACGCACTTGTGCCACTTGAACAGCCTATTGCATGTTTGACACCTACATATTTAGCCAAATTATTTTCAAATTCTTCTAATTTTGCACCACCTATAAAAGAGGTGCTTTGTAAAACTTCACCAATAGCCTCATCGATTTCATTTTTATAAGCATTATATTGAGCATTTAAGTCTATAAAAGGAATTTTCATTATATTAACCTTATAAATTTAAAATCATGATTATAAGATAGTTTTACTTAATTTAAAGTATTTTTGGTATTATTTTAAGCAAAAAACTAGCTAGGAAAATCTATGGATATAAGAAAAGAATATTTAGAATTTTTTAAATCAAAAGGACATGAAATCACTCCTTCAAGCCCTTTGGTGCCTGATGATGCAACTTTACTTTTTACTAATGCAGGTATGGTACCTTTTAAAAGCATATTTACCGGAGAAGTACCACGCCCTAATCCTCCGCGTAAAACAAGCTGTCAAACTTGTATAAGAGCTGGTGGAAAACATAATGACTTAGACAATGTAGGCTATACGGCAAGACATCATACTTTCTTTGAAATGCTTGGGAATTTTAGTTTTGGAGATTATTTTAAAGAACAAGCTATTGCTTATGCTTGGGAATTTGTAACTGAGGTTTTAAAATTACCTAAAGAAAGATTATATGTAACCGTTCATGAAAGTGATGATGAAGCATATGAGCTTTGGCAAAAACATATAGAAAAAGAAAGAATTTATAAATTTGGCGATAAAGATAATTTCTGGCAAATGGGCGATACTGGACCATGTGGACCTTGTAGTGAAATTTTTTATGATCAAGGCGCTGAATATTTTAATTCTAGCGAAGATTATATGGGTGGAGATGGAGATAGGTTCTTAGAAATTTGGAACCTAGTTTTTATGCAGTATGAAAGAAGTGCAGATGGAACGCTTACTCCATTACCAAAACCAAGTATTGATACAGGCATGGGGCTTGAAAGAGTTAGTGCTATAAAAGAAGGAAAATTTAGTAATTTTGATAGTTCTTTGTTTATGCCTATTATTGAGAGTATTGCAAAACTTTGCGGTAAAACTTATACTTATGAAAGCGGAGCTAGTTATAGAGTAATTGCTGATCATATAAGATCAAGTGTATTTTTACTTGCTCAAGGAGTTGGGTTTGATAAAGAAGGCAGGGGCTATGTTTTAAGAAGAATTATGCGTCGTGCCTTAAGACATGGATATTTGTTAGGTCTTAAAAGAGCTTTCATGTATGAGCTTGTAGATGTAGTTTGTGAGTTAATGGGTGGGCATTATACTTACTTAAATGAAAAAAAAGAATTTATTAAAGAACAAATCAAACTAGAAGAAGAAAGATTTTTAAGCACTATTGAAAATGGTATAGAAATTTTTAACGAAGAACTTAAAAAAACTAAAGATATTTTTAGTGGTGAAGTAGCTTTTAAACTTTATGATACTTATGGTTTTCCGCTTGATTTAACCCAAGATATGCTAAGAGAAAAAAATCTTAGTATAGATGAGGCTAAATTTAATGAGCTTATGCAAGAACAAAAAGATAGAGCTAAGGCTTCTTGGAAAGGAAGTGGGGATAAAGCAGTTAGCGGGGACTTTAAAGTTTTATTAGAAAAATTTGGTAAAAATGCTTTTAGTGGCTATGAAAATTATGAAGAAAAAACTAAAATCATGGCTATTTTGGATGAAAATTTTAAAATCATAACCGAAACTAAGGCAGGAGATATAGCGTGGTTAATGCTTGAAAAAACTCCATTTTACGCAACAAGTGGAGGGCAAAGTGCTGATATAGGTTTTATCAATGAAAATGAGGTTTTAGATACACAAAAATTCTTTGATATTAATCTTAGTCAAGTGAAATTAAAACAAGATCTTAAAACAAACGATGAAGTGTTAGCTTGCATAGATACTAAAAAAAGAGAACAAATCGCAAGACATCATAGTGCGACACATTTATTACACCATGCTTTAAGAGAAATTCTTGGCTCACACATTAGCCAAGCAGGCTCTTTAGTAGAACATAATAAATTAAGATTTGATTTTACTCATCCAAAAGCTCTAAATAAAGAAGAATTAAAGCAAATAGAAGCTTTAGTAAATACCTACATCATGCAAGCAAATGAAACTAAAATTGAAATTTTAGCTTTAGATGAAGCTAAAAAAAGTGGTGCAATAGCTTTATTTAGTGAAAAATATCAAGAAAAAGTAAGAGTTTTAACCCTAGGAGCTAGCAAAGAGCTTTGCGGTGGTACTCATGTGAAAAATAGCTCTGAAATAGGAAGTTTTTACATCATCAAAGAAAGTGGTGTTAGTGCTGGGGTTAGAAGGATAGAAGCGGTGGTAAGTAAAGCTGCACTTGATTATGTTAGTGAAAATTTAAAAGAGCTTAATCAAGCCAAAGAAGAATTAAAAACTCAAGATATTTTAGGCTATGTAGCAAAATTAAAAAATGAAATAGTCAGTTTAAAAAATGAATTAAAAAATTCAAACAAAACAGAATTAAACTCTAAAGAACTAAATGGCATTCAATATTGTATACAAAAAATAGATAGTGGTGATATAAAAACTATGATAGATGAGTTTAAAAACAAATTTAACAAAGCTGTAATTTTACTTTTACAAGAAAAAGAAAGTAAGATTATCATAGCAGCAGGTGTTAAAGACACTTCGTTAAAAGCTGGTGTTTTGGTAAAAGAAATTGCACAAATGCTTGGTGGAAACGGTGGCGGTAGAGATGATTTTGCAACAGCTGGCGGTAAAGATACAAGTAAAATAGAACAAGCACTTGATCATGCTAAAAAAATCATAGAAGAAAGTCTTGCTTAATGCTTTATTTAGCTTCAAGTTCGCCTTCACGCGTTGCTTTATTAAAAGAAGCAAATATCGCTTTTGAACAAATTATTATCGATTATGATGAGAGTTTGGTAAAAAAAGATAATCCAAGCTCTTATGTGCAAAAAATTGTTTTAGAAAAAGAAAGACAGTTTTTTGCAAAATATCCTGATTTTAAAAATGTTTTATTTGCTGATAGCATAGTTTGTGCTCAAAATATCATTCTAACTAAAGCTAAAAGCGACAATGAGGCTTTTAATATGCTCAATTTGCAAAGTGGCAAAAGCATTAGCGTTTTAAGCGCGATGATTTTAGTTTTAGAAGATAAAAAGATTTTTAATCTTAGCAAATGTGATTTGATCTTAGATAAATTTGATTTAAAAGATATGCAAGAATACATTGATTCAAAACTTTATCAAGGTAAAGCCGGTGCTGTGATGTGTGAGGGATTTCATAAAAAATACATTAAAAAAATCATAGGCCATCAAAGTACAGCACTAGGGCTTAATATAGAACTTTTGAAAGCATTTTTATGATAAAAATTTTAAAAATATTTCTTTCTTTTTGTATAGTATGTATGGTTGGAGTTTTTATATTTATTGCATATTTGTTTTCTGATTCTGATTTAAATCAATATACCTTTAAAGATTACAAACCGCCTCTTACAACACAAATTTTTGATAAAAATGGAAAATTAGTTGCAAATGTTTTTGAGCAACACCGCTTTTATGCCCCTTATGAAGAACTTCCACCAAGACTTATAGAAGCTTTGGTAGCCATTGAAGATACTAGCTTTTTTGAACATGGCGGGGTTAATATAGATGCAATTTTTAGAGCAGCTATTAAAATCATAAGAAGCGGTGGAAAAACTATGGAAGGAGCTTCCACTCTTACTCAACAATTCATAAAAAATACAGAATTAACTCCTGAGCGTACTTTGAGCAGAAAGCTAAAAGAAGCTTTGCTTGCATATAAGATAGAAAATACTTTAACTAAAGAGCAAATTTTAGAAAGATATTTAAATTTCATCTTCTTTGGACATGGATATTATGGAGTAAAAACTGCTGCGCTTGGGTATTTTAGAAAAAATTTAGATGAGCTTAGTTTGAAAGAGATTGCCATTTTGGTAGGTATGCCAAAGGCTCCAAGTACTTATGATCCTACTAGACATTTAGATCTTTCTTTAGCTAGAGCAAATAGCGTAGTACAAAGAATGTATAATCTTGGTTGGATTTCTAAAGAAGAGTATGAAAACGCCTTAAAAGAAATTCCAAAAGTATATGATGATACTTTAACACAAAATGCAGCCCCTTATGTTACTCAAGAAGTTTTAAAACAACTAAGCGGGATTAAAGACTTAAAAAGTGGTGGCTATAAAATAGAGCTTGCCATTGATCTTGATGTGCAAAATATTGCAAGAGAAGCCTTAAAATTTGGCTATGATGAAATAGTTAAAAGAGATAAAGATGCAAATTTAAGCACACTCAATGGAGCTATGATAGTAGCAAATCATCAAAATGGAGACATTTTAGCCTTAGTTGGCGGGGTAAATTATACAAAAAGTAATTTCAACCGCGCCACTCAAAGCTTAAGACAACCGGGGAGTTCTTTTAAGCCTTTCTTATATCAAATTGCCATTGACATGGGCTATTCTCCTATGAGTAAGGTTGCTGATATTTCAAGAATTTTTGAAAGTACTAAAAAAGATGAGAAAGATTGGAAACCTAAAAATTATGGTGGAAAATTTCTAGGACTCATAAGTTTAAAAGAAGCGCTAACTGGCTCAAGAAACCTAGCTACCATAAATTTAGCTCTTGCCCTAGGACTTGATGTAATCCACGATAAGCTTCAATTTATGGGCTTTGAAAACATACCGGTTGATTTATCTATAGTTTTGGGTAGCTTTGGAATTTCCATTTATGATTATGCTAAACTTTACACGGTATTTGGAAACTATGGTGTGCAAAAAGACTTATTACTCATTAAAAGAGTAATCGATAAAAATGGTAAAATAGTAGTAGAATTTAATTCCGGAGAAAGAAAAATCAGTGAACCTGAACAAGCTTTTTTAGTCAATGATATGATGCAAAATGTTGTAAAAAAAGGCACTGGGCGTAATGCTAGAGTAGAAGGGATTGAAATAGCTGGAAAAACAGGTACTTCAAATAAAAGTATAGATGCGTGGTTTTGTGGCTTAACTCCTGAAATAGAAGCTATCATTTGGTATGGAAATGATGATAATAAGCCTATGAAACAAATAGAAGGTGGTGCAAGAACTGCTGCGCCGGTTTTTAAAGAATTTTTAACAAAATACTTAGAACTTTATCCTGATAGCGCTAGAAAATTTATCATCCCAAAAGGGGTTTATCAAGGAATTTATGAAAAACAAAGAGAGTACTACACCAATACTTCTCCATTTCCAAAAAACAACCCTGCTCTATCTGAAAATAATGAGGTAATTTTTTAAAAATATTTTTTATAAAATAATAAAAATTATCCTTCTATTTTCCTTTATATGTTTTAATATCACAAAATATATAAAGGATGCTTCATGAATATCACAAACGAACAATTATATAACAAAAGACGCCATTTTTTAAAACTAGGTGCTGGAGCTTTAGTTAGTTCAGCTTTAGTTCAATCTGAATTAATGGCATTAAATTTCTTTCCTGATCCTAACAATGAAAAATTAAATTTAAGTGAAGAAAAAATTGCAACTAATTATGTTAATTTTTATGAATTTTCTACTGATAAAAAAAGAGCTGTTGAGCTTGCAAAAAATTTCAACACAAATGGTTGGAAAATAGAAGTTAGCGGGGAAGTTGAAGAACCTTTGACTTTAACTATGCAAGATTTATTGGCTTTTCCATTAGAAGAGAGAATTTATAGATTTCGCTGTGTTGAAACTTGGTCCATGGTGGTGCCTTGGGTTGGTTTTGAATTGCGTGCTTTAATAGAAAAATGTAAAGTTAAAAGTGAGGCTAAATTTATAAAATTTACCACTCTTTTTGATAAAAATCAATTTGCCGATCAAGCCTCATTTTTTCCAACTCTTGATTATCCTTATGTAGAAGGCTTAAGATTAGATGAGGCTATGCACCCACTAACACTTATGGCTGTGGGCATGTATAAAAAGCCTTTATTAGGACAAAATGGAGCACCGATTCGCCTTGTAGTTCCATGGAAGTATGGCTTTAAAAGTATAAAATCTATTGTAAAAATAGAATTTACCAAAGAACAACCTAAAAGCACATGGGAGTTAGCAAACCCTAGAGAATATGGATTTTATGCTAATGTTAATCCAAATGTCTCTCACCCAAGATGGTCTCAAGCAAACGAGCGTCCTTTGGGAGATTTTTTCACTAAGCCTACGCAAATGTTTAATGGCTATGAAAAAGAAGTAGCGCATTTGTATAAAGATATGGATTTAAAGGTTAATTTTTAATGAGCAAAAAAGTTTATAATATCAGTGGATTTTTAGCTTTTGTTTTAAGTATTGTTTTTAGTGTTTATCAAATCATGCAAGAATTTGATATTGTAAAATCTGTATATTTTTATAGTGGTGTATTTGGCTTAATCTTTTTTGGATTAAGCCTATTTTTTTCACTTTTAAAGTATAAACACACAAAAGATTACCCTAAATTTTTAGGTTTTTATGCATTTTTTTGGGTTTTGATTCACTTTTTTAATTACTTTGCTTTTAGTAAAAATTTAGATTTAATGCTTTTTTTCAAAGATACTTTTAGTAAAAATTTAGAATTTAGTGGTTTTATAAGCTTTTTTATACTCACACTTATGTTTATAAGCTCATTTAAGCTTTTTAAAAAATTAAGTAAGATAAGAAAACTTGGCTATTTTTGCTTTTTACTAGTATCTTGGCATTATTTTTTATCTGCAAAAATACCGCAAATTCCACATTTTTTAGCACTGAGCCTAGCTTTAATTTTCTTGTTTTTTAAATTATGGAATAATTACAAAAAAAGAAGAAGTAAATATTTACAAGCTCAATCATTATAAAAACATTTTATATTTTCCACAAACCCTCAACAGAGAGTTTGTGATTTAATCATCGTTTTTAATACTAATATAAACTAATGCTAAAAGCATATAGGTTACTAATCTAGTAGCATCAGGCAAACCATTCCAAGTTTTACTCATCCACATGCCAAACCACTCTGCAGCCACCACTTGAAAACCAAAAAACCATAACAAACAACAACAAGTTAAAGCAATGATTCCAAATTTTTTAGCTTCATGGAAAGTTTTTACATCTAAATTTCTTGCTTTAAACATATCTAAAGCACCTTTTAAAGCAGTCAGCATAATAAAAGCTTCAAAACAAATAATAAAGATATAAGCAATATGATGGATCGTAGAATTTGTAATAGCCCTATAAATAATAGCATTACCTAAATAATCAGGCTTAGTATCCATACTCATAACATGTTTTACAAACTGAAAATTTGAATTATAATCAGTTATATTACCAAAAACAACAATAGCAGCCAAAGAGGCAACGGTAAGCAAGATAATCATTTTAGAATATCTTATTACACTCATCATAGAAAAACTACAATTGCAATTCATTAAATACTCCTTTTTGTTAAAGTTATATTAATATAATACAACAAATATTAAATAAAACTGAAATATCTAACGCAATCTTAAAGAATTGACTACAACCGTTACTGAACTAAAACACATTGCTAAAGCTGCCAAATGCGGACTAAGACTTATAAATGGCACAAGACCTGCCGCAATGGGAATACATAAAGCATTGTAGACAAAAGCCCAAAAAAGATTAAGTTTGATGATATTTTTAGTTCTTTGAGAAAGCTCAAAACAATAAGCTATTAAAGATAAATCATCTTTTATCAAAATCAAATCTCCGCTTTTTTTAGCAAGCTCACTTGCTTTAGAAAAACTTATGCTTGCGCTAGCTAAATTTAAAGCAGGAGCATCATTGATACCATCTCCTATAAAAAGAACTTTTTCTTTTTTGATTTTTTCTTTTATGAAATCAAGTTTTTGCTCAGGTTTTAAATCAGAATAATATTCATCAACATTAAGCTCATTTGCTATTTTAGTAACACTTTTTTTATTATCACCACTTAAAATAATACTTTTTATACCTTTTTGCTTTAAATTTGCTATCAAATTTTTAGCTTCGTTTTTAAGTTCATTTTTTAAACAAACCCCGCCAAGACAAATATTATTTTTTGCAAAATACAAACATATAGGTGCTTGATCTTCAAATTCTTGCAAAAATTGCTTGCTTTTTTGTATATCAACACTATTTTCAAGCATTAATTTTTCATTGCCTATTAAATATTTATCATCATTTTCCTCATAAAGCAAACCACTACCCACTAAAACACTTAATTTTCCTTGTAAATTTAAATTTACATTCAATTTTTTAGTAAAAGCCTTTGCGATTGGATGTGAGCTTAAATTTTCAATTTGCGTGAGTTTTTGAAAATTTTCTTGAGTTAGATCATGCTTATAAACACTTAAATCATCTTGACTTAAAGTGCCTGTTTTATCAAAAATAGCAAGTTTTATACTAGCTAAATTCTCTAATACCGCTGGATTTTTTACTAAGATAAAATTTCTTGCACCATTTGCTAAAGCACTAACTATGGCTATAGGGGTTGCTAAGCCCAAAGCGCAAGGACAAGAGATTAAAAGAGTGGCACAAGCATGTAAAAATGCTGCGTTGACTCCTTCTTTAAAATACCAAAAAACAAACACAAAAAGCGATAAAACAATAATACAAGCTACAAAATAAGCTGAAATTTTATTAGCTAAATTTGCTAAAGGTGTTTTGATATTGCCTGCTTTAAAAACAAGATCTTTAATTTGTTCTAATGAGCTTTCAATCGCCTTTTTACTAGCTTTAATCTTTAAGCTTCCATTAATCAACACACTTCCTGCTAGAATTTCATCATTTTGCTTTTTCAAAAGTGGTAAAAATTCTCCTGTTAAAAAACTCACATCAACCTCAGCCTCGCCTGCTATAATCACCCCATCAACAACAACGCTTTCACCCTCTTTTACTAAAATCACATCATTTTCTTTTACAAAAGCACTAGGTATGCTTTTTATACTTGCATCTTCTAAGATTATATTAGCTTTTTTAATATCTATATTTTTTAGTTTGTTTTGATATTCTAAGGATTTAAATTTAGCCTTTTCTTCTAAGTATTTACCTAATAAAACAAAGCTTACAATCATCGCTCCGCCACTAAAATACAAATAACCATCTTTACTAAATACCTCAAAATACACAAAAAAAGAATATATAAAAGAAGTAAAAGCACCTAAGGATATCAAGGTATTCATATCTAAATTTTTATGTTTTAATCCTTTAAGAGCGTGGATAAAAAAACCTTTTCCACAATAAAAAATCGCTATCATAGATAAAAACATTTGAATTAAAGCAGAAACATTTCCTTGAACAAACATTTCAAAATACATCACAATAGAGCTTAAAATTATACTCATAATAAGCTTTGTTTTCATATTTTTAAGCTCTTTGAGTTTAAATTCGTATAAATTTTGCTCTTCTTGTAATATTTCAAAACCCAAAGCCTTAATTTTTTCTTTGATCTTTGCTTCTAAAGATAAATCTTTAAGCAAAAACACTCCACTAGAATTGACATAAGAAACACTTACATCTTCTACCCCATCAATTTTTGCACAAACTTTTTCTATAGCATTAGAGCAATTAACACAAGTCATATTGCCTATTTTTAACTTTAACTCATGCTTCATCTATCTCAAAACCTAAATCTTGCAATTGTTTTTTAAACTCTTCAACTTGCTCTGCTTTTAAATCAATCTCTATGCTTTTATTTTCAACACTTATTTGCATAGCACCAAATTCATCTTCCAATGAAGCTTTGATTAAATTTACACAACTTTGACAATTAATATTTTTAGTTTTTATAATCATTTATTCTCCTTTTTCTCTGTATTCATATTTATAAGTGTGAAAAATTTTATTTTTTATAAATTTAAAACCCATTTTTTCATAAAGCATTTTTGCATTTATATTTTCATCTTCCACGATTAATGAAAGCTTTTTGCCATTTTTCAAAGCTTCATTGAAGGCATATTCAATCAATTTCTTAGCAATACCTTTCCCTCTTGCCTTTTCATCCACGCAAATACTATCTAAATAAAACTCATTATCACATTCTTTTAAAACTTTTTCATTAATTCCTAAAAATTCTAAATGCTCATTTAAAGGCTTATCTAGCTCATCTGCCAAAGCCCCATCATAAAAACAAATCACACCTAAAATTTCATTATCTTCTTCATAAACATATATATTTTCATAGCTTAAACGATTATTTTCTTGAGTGAAGAAATTTTCTAAAACCTCTATGGCTTTTTGATGATCATTATAGCCACTAAGTTTATATATAAAATGATCCATTGCCAAAGCAAGCAATTGTATGCATTTTTTAACATCATCTTTCCTAGCTTTTCTGATCACTCTTTTGCTCCTTTAAAATCAAATTTAGACTTCTTAGTTTATACTTTTAACTTTAAAACAATATAAGAAAGAGAGAATTTATGGGAAGAGCGTTTGAATATCGCAGAGCCTCTAAAGAAGCAAGATGGGATAAAATGAGCAAACTTTTTCCAAAACTTGCAAAGGCTATACAAGTAGCAGCAAAAGAAGGCGGAGCTGATCCTGATATGAATCCAAAGCTTCGTAGTGCCATAGCTACTGCAAAAGCTAATAATATGCCAAAAGACAATATCGATGCAGCTATTAAAAGAGCAAGTGGAAAAGATAGTGCTGATATTAAAAATATCCACTATGAGGGAAAAGCAGCACATGGAGCTTTAATCATTGTTGAGTGTATGAGTGACAATCCTACACGCACAGTGGCTAATGTAAAAGCAATTTTTAGCAAAAATGGTGGAGAAATTTTGCAAAATGGCTCTTTGACTTTTATGTTTTCACACAAAGCTGTTTTTCATCTTGAAAAATATGATGGAGATTTAGAAGAACTTGAACTTGAACTCATTGATGCAGGACTTGAAGAACTTGAACAAAATGATGAAGAATTACTAATTATAGGTGATTACACTGCTTTTGGTGAACTTAGTAACGCCATAGAAAAAAAAGGCTTAGTGCTTAAAAAAGCAGGACTTGAATATCTTGCTAATAACCCCGTAAGCTTTAGTGAAGAGCAACTTCTTGATATTGAAAAATTGCTTGATAAATTAGAAGATGATGATGATGTACAAGCAGTTTATACCAACATAGAATAGGAGCAAAAAAATGCTTAAAAAAATCGACATAAAAGATGCAAAAAAATACAATTTTGCTATCATTAGCACCGAAAAAGGCGATATGAAATTAGAATTATTTCCCGATGAAGCACCACAAACTGTGTGTAATTTTGCCAACTTAGCCAATGAAGGTTTTTATGATGAGCTTGTTTTTCACCGCGTGATTCCAAATTTTGTAATACAAGGTGGCTGCCCTTATGGTATAGGTTCAGGTGGCCCTGGTTATGAGATAGAATGTGAATGTGACGATCAAAAACACAAGCACTTAAGAGGTAGCTTATCTATGGCTCATGCTGGTAGAGATACAGGTGGTTCACAATTTTTTATCTGTCATAGCCCACAACCTCATTTAGATGGAGTACATACTATCTTTGGACAAATCAATCCTGAAGACAAAGAAAGTTTAGAAGTACTAGATAGCATTAGAGCAGGAGATAAAATCAAAACTATCCAAATTTTAGAAAAACTTTAATTTTACATCTCCTTAAAATTGTGCTATGATTTTTTAAGGAGATTAGTTATGCATTTTATTTTTATTTGTATTCATCTTATCTGTGCTATATTTTTTATAGCCTATGTATTTTTTGATGTTTGTGTTTATTGCTTTGCTTATAAACACGAAAACAAAGAAGATTGCGATAAAATTAAAAAAGCCTATACCAAATCAAGTATTTTTATTTTTGCTAGTATTTTTATCTTACTTTTATTGAGTGGTTTTTATCTTTTAAGTTTTTATGAATTTAATTCTTTTTGGGATTTTTTTGCAAGCAATTTTGGAGTATTTTTATTTATCAAGCTTTTGCTACTAATAACAATGTTAGCTTTAACTTGTTATTCTTTGTTTTTTATAAAAATTTTAAAAAGAAAAGATCCTTTAAAATCTCACTTGATTGCATTGATTTTATGTATTTTAATAGTCATTTGTGCAAAAGCCATGCTATATTTTTAAAACATTAAAACTAAATTTATATCATTAGTTTAAAAAATTAAAGGGTGTTTATGCTTGGTGATATTATAGATTTTTTACTTACTCTTGCAAAAGATTGGGGTTATTGGGGGATTATCTTTCTTATGTTTATAGAAAGCTCCTTTTTTCCTTTTCCTAGTGAAGTAGTGATGATACCTGCTGGATATTTAGCTCATCAAAACGAACTTAACTTTTGGCTATGTCTACTTTGTGGGACTTTTGGAGCTCTTTTGGGTGCTTTATTAAATTATTACTTATGTTATTTTTTAGGGCGTAATGTTATTTTAAAAATATGTAAATATTTTGGAGTTAATGAAACAAAATTTGCTCAGTTTGAAGCCTTTTTCAATAAACATGGTGAAATATCAACATTTAGTGGTAGATTAATCCCTGGATTGCGTCAATACATTTCTTTACCTGCTGGACTTGCAAGAATGAATTTGAAAAAATTTATATTTTATACTAGTTTGGGAGCTGGAATTTGGTGTTTGATTTTACTTATATTAGGTTATATTTTAGGTAAAAATGAAGACTTACTTAAAGAATATCTACATTTTGTTATTATTGCTTGTATTATTTTTATAAGTATGCTTTTAGCTATTTATATTTATATACAAAAAAAGAAAAATTACACTTAATTTTTTTAACTTCCTTAAATTACCTAGTGCATATATTTTTAATATTTTTACAAAAATATTTTAAATTTATAAGATTTTATATTTTAATTTTGATAAAATCTTTAAAAACTATTTTAAAGAATATTTATGCAAAAACCATCAATTCAAAATTTAACTAATTTTTTAATCGAATATATTAGCGTTTTTCTAAGTGCAGGAACTTACACAGCAAGAGTAGCAAAATGCGTTGGAAGGATAGCTAATGCGTATGGTTATGAAATTAATATGAATTTTTTCTTTCATCATACTACGCTAAATATTTTTGATAAAGATGATAACTCTATACAAAGAACCTACATCATACCTAACAAACACAATCATATTAATTTTAAACTTATTTTAGAACTTAGTGCATTAAGTTGGCAAATTCATGATCATAAATACAACCTAGAAGAAGCTAAAATTTCTCTTTTAAAACTCAAACAAACCAAAAGAAATCCTTTTTTAGCTAATTTATTTTTAGTTTCAGCAGCAAATTCGGCCTTTTGTAAGCTATTTGGGGGAGATTTTTATGGATGTTTATTTGTATTTTTAGCTACTTTGGTTGGTTTTAGTTTGAGAGTTTTACTCACTAGAATAAAAATTGATTTAAGAATTCAATATATTTTTTGCTCTTTTTTATCTTCTTTTATTGTGTTTTTTGGAGTGGATTTAAAGCTTATACAAGAAGCAAATATTGCTTTGGGTTCTAGTATCTTGTATTTAATACCTGGAGTTTATTTTATAAACTCAATTATAGATATTTTAAAAGATCACATACTTATGGGTTTTAGTCGTATTATTAGTGTGGTGATATTGGTATGCTGTATTGCTATTGGAATTTATACCACTCTTAGCATTAGTGACTTTGGAATTTTAAGATGATTGATTATTCTTCTATACTTTGGGATATGTTTTTTGCAGCTTTAACAGGATTTGGTTTTGCTTATGTGTGTAATCCACCCTTTAAAACACTCATACTTTCAGCCATATTAGCCGCTATAGCTCATGGTATGCGTTTTACTCTAATGGGGTATTTTGGCTTTCAAACTTTAGCTATTGCGACCTTTATAGCTTCTTTTAGCATAGGTTGTCTTGGTTTGTTTTTGGCTAAGATTTTTAAAACACCCGCTGAAATTATAGCTTTTCCTGCTCTTATCCCTATGATACCCGGAATTTACGCATACAAAGCTATATTGTATTTGATTTCTTTTATACGCTCAGAGGATATTGGCGAAAAAACTAATTTTTTGATTCATTTTTTTGATTATTTCTTTACAACACTTTCGGTAACATTAGCTCTAGCAGTAGGAGTAAGCATAACCTTGCTTTTATTTTTTGAACAAAGCTTTATGATGACAAGAAGTATTAAAAAAAGCAAAAATCACGATCAAAATTAATCGTGATTCATTTTATTCTTTGCCTCTATTCCCATGAGTGCAAAAGCTGTTTTAATACTCAAGGCACATATGGCAAAAAGTTTTAAAAGCTCATCTTCATTGCTTGAGCCAACAACTTTATTTTCATTATAAAATTTATGAAATAAAGAGGCTAAATTTTTTAAATAATCAGGAATTTTTTGCAAGGCTCTTGATTCGAATGCATCATTAAGTACTGCTTTTAAATTTAAGCTTTCAAACAAAAGATTCATACCATCTTCATTTAAACTCTCAAATTTAGCATATATAACATCATTTACACTCTTACCTGCTTTGGCAAATACTTGATGAATTCTCGCATGAGCATAATTAATATAATACACAGGATTAGAGCTATCTTCTTTTTTAAACTCATCTACATCAAATTCCAAATGCGTATCACATTTTTTGCTGATAAAAATATATCTTAGCACATCACTACCAAGTTCTTCTAAAACATCACCCATTAAAATGAAATTTCCTGCTCTTTTACTCATCTTATAAGGCTCGCCATTTTTTAACAATGAAACCATTTGTGCTAAGATAATTTCAAGATTTTGACTATCATGACCTAAAAATTCCATAGCAGCTTTCATTCTAGCTATATAGCCGTGATGATCAGCCCCCCATATATTGATACACTTATCATAACCACGACTCATTTTATCTTTATGATAAACTATATCAGCAGCTAGATAAGTTCCTTTTCCATCATCTTTAATAATCACACGATCTTTTTCATCACCTTTAGCACTTGATGCAAGCCATATTTTACCATCTTGCTCATAAGTACCACCATGCTCTTTTAAGGCTTTTAAAGTATTTTCTAATTCACTATAATAGCTTGTTTCACTCACATAAGTATCAATAAATATCTTAGCATCGGCTAAATTTTGCTTAATAATTTTTAGCATTTTATCCTTAGCCCAAAGCGCTAATTGTGGAATATTTCCTTCTATAAAAAAATCTTTTTCAAATTCAGCAAAAGCCTCTTTTGCTACATCTATAATATATTCACCTTTATAATACTCATCAGGATATCGAACTTGCTCTTTTAGGCAATGTTCTTTTACTGCAAGCAATATAGAAAGACCTAAAAGATAAATTTGATTACCCGCATCATTAACATAATATTCTGTATCAAATTTATATCCTAAATGTCTAGCAACCCTAGTTAAAGTATCACCAAAAATAGCCCCTCTAGCATGCCCTATGTGTAAAGGTCCTGTTGGATTTGCACTAACATATTCAAGTAAAAAACTCTGCTCTTTTTTTTCATCTTTTGCAAAATTTTCACTATCACTCAAAGCTTGCGTAGCCAAAGAATTTAAAAAAGCCTTTGAAAGCTTAAAATTTACATAACCATTTAAAGCCTCTACACTTTCAAAACAATCACAATCTTTTAACTTAGCAACAATATCATTAGCAATTATTATAGGGTTTTGCCTTAATTCTTTAGCTAAAGAAAAAGCCAAAGGTGTAGCAAAATGGGCTAGATTTTTATTCTTAGGATTTTCTAAGATAAAATCTCTTCCTAGTTTCTCTTTAATTTCTTTATAAACTAAAGTTTTCAACGTATCGCCTTAAGCTTTTTTTGTTTCTTCATTATTTTCTTTTACTAGCACATCTTTTTCGTTGATTTTTTCAATTTTTTGTGCATCTTCTTGAACGATTTTTTTATCATCATCAGTATTCATTTCATCTTTAAAAGTTTTAATACCTTTTCCTAAACCTTTAGCAAGCTCTGGAATTTTTTTAGCACCAAAAAGTAATACTACAATAAGTAATATAATTAACCATTGGGTTCCACTTGGCATATGCATTTTATTCTCCTTTATTCCATTGAATTTGAATTTGTTTTAAATCATGTTTTGTACTTTTTAATTTTGAAGCTTCAAAAACTGCTTCTAACTCCCTATAGCTTTTTTCAAGATCATCATTTATGATTAAAAAATCATATCGGTCCAAATAAGCCATTTCATCACTAGCATTTTCTAATCTTTTGCTAATATCTTCTATTTTATCAGTATTTCGCTTAAGCAATCTTTTTTCAAGTTCTTTTTTATCTTTAGTTGTGATAAATACAGAAGTAATATAATTAGGCATTTTTTCTTTAGCTATGCAAAAGCCTTGCACATCTATATCAAAAATGACACTTTTACCCTCTTGCAATGCTTTTTTTACAGGAACTAACGATGTACCGTAGTAATTTTTATGCACTAAAGCCCATTCTAAAAAATCACCTTTTTCTATACCTTGTTTAAATTCTTCTTCACTGATAAAAAAATAATCTACTCCATTTTTTTCATTTTCTCTAGGAGCTCTTGTTGTGCTTGAAATAGAAAAATAAATATTATCTTTTTCTTTAAAAAGCCTTTGAAGCAAGGTACTCTTACCTGCTCCACTTGGTCCTGAGATAATTAAAATTTGACCGCTCAATGTTTATCCTCATCAAAGCTTATATTGATGTTTATATTCATCTTCATACCTTTCAAGGCTGCCTTTAAAGTATCATCAGTAATACTTGAAGTAATGGTTTGAGCTATACTCTTACTAAGCTCATTTACCATTTCATCTTCTTGTAAATTTTCTATTTTTTCTTGAGTGCTTAATATATTTTCTTCTTTCTTTTCTACAATAGCTGGAGCAAGCTCTTCGCCTAAAGCTAACATAATATCATTTTCATTTAAATTTGCAAACTCATCTTGTGTATCGTCTAAAATTTCGCTCATATTTTCCTCTATATTTTCCTCTATATTTTCCTCTATATTTTCCTCTATATTTTCCT